>NZ_CAJJIB010000023.1:0-89 GCF_905187495.1 Streptococcus mitis
CAGAAGAACCAGCGGTGCCAGCACCAAAGGTGGATGAGCCAGTATCTCCAGCACCGAAAGTAGACGAGCCAACTGCAACAGCGCCAAAA
>NZ_CAJJIB010000024.1:0-131 GCF_905187495.1 Streptococcus mitis
CCAGGTTACCGCTTCGTAGAAACTAAGAAACTTCCAAATGGAGATACAGAGCACGTCTACGAAAAAGTTAAGACATCATTCAAGGATAAAGAAGGAAATGAGATTCCAGGAAATCCAAGTGAAGATGGCGA
>NZ_CAJJIB010000025.1:0-83 GCF_905187495.1 Streptococcus mitis
CAACCTAAGAAAGATATCCCAGGTTACCGCTTCGTAGAGACTAAGAAACTTCCAAATGGCGATGTAGAACACGTTTATGAGAA
>NZ_CAJJIB010000026.1:0-1435 GCF_905187495.1 Streptococcus mitis
TGTACTGACCCCAAAAAGTTAGACAATTAATTTAAGCAAAGGATTTAGTTCTGTATTGTACAGGGCTAAGTCCTTTTAGTTTTACCTTAATTCGTTTATTGTTGTAGTAATCAATATAGTCTACAATAGCTTGTTCCAATTGCTTAAGCGACTGAAACGACTTCTCATAACCATAAAACATTTCCGATTTCAGAATCCCAAAGAAGGACTCCATCATACCATTGTCTGGGCTGTTACCCTTACGTGACATGGATGCTTGAATTCCCTTACTCTCTAGGAACCGATGATAAGAATCGTGTTGGTATTGCCAGCCTTGGTCACTATGGAGAATGGTATTCTCGTAATGTTCCTCACCGAAAGCCTGGTCTAACATAGCTTTTACTTGTTCTAAGTTCGGTGATGTAGAAAGATTATAAGCGATGATTTCGCTGTTAAAACCATCTAAAACTGGCGATAAGTAAAGCTTTTGAGTGCTTGCTGGAATGGCAAATTCTGTCACATCTGTGTAGCACTTTTGCATTGGTTTGGTTGCTTCAAATTGACGTTGAATAAGATTATCTGCTTTCTTGCCAACCTCTCCTTGGTATGAAGAATACTTCCGTTTACGGCGAATTCGAGCCGTTAAACCAAGTACTTTCATCAGACGCTGCACCTTCTTATGGTTCACTACGAAGCCACGATTTCGTAATTCTAGAGTCATGCGACGATAGCCGTAATTTCCTTTATGCTCAGTATAAATTGACTGAATTTCAGCTTTAATATCATAATCTTTATCGCTTTGATCCAGCTGTTTTAAGTGGTAATAATAAGTTGAACGGGCAAGTTTAATAATCTTTAGAAGGATATCTAAAGAAAACTCTGTTACCAGTCCTTGAACAATTTCCGTTTTTCTTCTTGCTCCTTTTCGTCTCTCAATCGGAGTTCTCTCAACTTTTTTAGAATGGCATTCTCCGCTCTCAAGTACTCATTTTCTGCTTGAAGACGTTCTAATTCTGTCATATCTTCAAATCTCTTCTTTGGCTTACGTCCCATTTTAGGTGGTCTCCCTCTTGTTTTCTCAACAATAGTATACCCGTTTTTCTTATATTGTGCCAGCCAATTCGAAAGTAATCCACTACTTAGAAGAGCATAATCCAGAGACGCCCTAATTTGTGAATGCCCCTCAAGAAGAACTTTATCAATGATCTCTTGTTTTAGTTCAGGAGAATAGTAACAATTCTTTCCTTTTTTGACGAACTCTATTCCGTAACGATCAATCAATTTAATCATGTACCTAAGATTAGAATTGTTTATCCCAAATTTATTTGAAAGCTTCTCTAAGCTATATCCTTGTTTTCTAAGTTCATAGATCTGAACTTTATCATCATAACTCAATTTCATAATAAAACACCCCAAAAGTTAGATTTTTTCTGTCTAACTCTTGGGGTGCAGTACA
>NZ_CAJJIB010000027.1:0-96 GCF_905187495.1 Streptococcus mitis
ACCAACAGCTACTGAAACTCCAAAACAATCTACTAACTCTAACTCAGGTCAGACTGGCTGGTCAGGTTCTTCTTACTACAAAGCTGGTGTGAAAGT
>NZ_CAJJIB010000028.1:0-139 GCF_905187495.1 Streptococcus mitis
ATTACCAAGTTTTTAACTTGGGCGCGTAGCTCAGGTGGTTAGAGCGCACGCCTGATAAGCGTGAGGTCGGTGGTTCGAGTCCACTCGTGCCCATAAAGTTTGGTCCGTTGGTCAAGGGGTTAAGACACCGCCTTTTCAC
>NZ_CAJJIB010000029.1:0-75219 GCF_905187495.1 Streptococcus mitis
GACGCTGACGTGGTTTGAATTTGATTTTCGAAGAGTATAAGGAAGTACCATGAAGAAATACCAACAACTATTTAAGCAAATCCAAGAAACCATTCAAAACGAGACTTACGCTGTCGGAGATTTCCTTCCTAGCGAGCATGACCTCATGGAGCAATATCAGGTAAGCCGTGATACCGTCCGAAAGGCCCTGTCTCTCCTCCAAGAGGAAGGATTGATCAAAAAGATACGGGGGCAAGGTTCTCAAGTCGTCAAAGAAGAAACCGTCAATTTCCCTGTATCCAACCTAACCAGCTACCAAGAACTAGTTCAAGAACTTGGACTGCGCTCTAAAACCAACGTGGTCAGTCTGGACAAGATTATTATTGATAAAAAATCCTCACTAATAACTGGCTTCCCAGAGTTTCGTATGGTTTGGAAGGTGGTCCGCCAGCGTGTGGTGGATGATCTGGTATCCGTTCTGGATACGGACTATCTGGATATGGAACTAATCCCAAATATCACTCGGCAAATTGCTGAGCAGTCCATCTATTCTTATATAGAGGACGACCTCAAACTCCTTATTGATTATGCTCAAAAGGAAATAACTATTGACCACTCAAATGACCGAGACAAGATTCTTATGGACATTGGCAAAGACCCTTATGTCGTTTCGATTAAATCAAAAGTTTATCTCCAAGACGGACGGCAATTTCAGTTTACCGAAAGTCGGCATAAATTAGAAAAATTCAGATTTGTAGATTTTGCAAAACGTAAGAAATAAAAGACTGAGACACCAGATCTCAGCCTTTTTCTTTATCCCAAAACTAATTCATCACTAACTAGACTTTGACCACTATTTTTCTGGAAGAGATGCATGAGATCTTCAACTGTCAGATGCTTTCTCTCCTCTCCCTTGACATCCACCACTATCTTGCCTTGATAGAGCATAATGAGACGATTTCCGTACTCAATCGCATGATTCATATCGTGGGTAATCATCAAAGTCGTCAACTGATGGTGTTCCACAATCTTTTGCGTCAAATCCATCACCATTTGACTCGTTTTAGGGTCAAGAGCCGCAGTATGTTCATCCAAAAGCAAAAGTTTGGGTTTCACCAGAGCTGCCATGACTAGGGTCAAGGCCTGTCTTTGCCCTCCTGAGAGGTATTGAGTATCCACTTTCAAGCGTTTTTCAAGGCCAATATTCAACTCTTTCAAGGCCTCTTGGAACTGGATTCTGTCCTTCTCCTTCACACCCCAGCCAAGCCCTCTCTTCTGCCCGCGTCTCAAGGCAATAGCCATATTCTCCTCAATCGTCAAACGAGAAGCTGTTCCCATCTTAGGATCTTGAAAAACACGGGCGATATCCTTGGCTCTCTTTCTGACACTCAGATTTTTAATGGATTTTCCTGCCAATAACAGATTCCCTTCATCCACCGATAGATTGCCAGCTAATATATTCATCAAAGTGGATTTGCCTGCTCCATTTCCACCGATTACAGAGATAAAATCTCCCTCTTCAACTTCTAAATCTAATCCTTTGAGGACATGGTTCTCATTGACCGTCCCTGCTTCAAATGTTTTGTGAATATTTTCAAGTGTTAACAAACTTGCCATAACTTTCTCCTCCTATTCATTTCTCAATTTCAGACCACGAATCTTTAATCTCTTTTGCAATTCTGGCGCAAATAAAACTAAGGCGAGCAAGATTGCATTAAAGAGACGTACCAAGTTTTGATCTAGATTTGGAATTTCATAGATATTTAAAATAATCAAACGATAAACAATAGCACCAATTCCGATAGATAACAAGCGGCCTCCAATGGTCAAATCGTGAATCAAAACTTCCGCAATAATCACGGCACTCAAACCAACCACGATAGTTCCTGTCCCAGAAGTCACATCTGAAAATCCATCA
The DNA here is from genome assembly GCF_905187495.1 of Streptococcus mitis. Classification (GTDB taxonomy): domain Bacteria; phylum Bacillota; class Bacilli; order Lactobacillales; family Streptococcaceae; genus Streptococcus; species Streptococcus mitis_CU. The sequence goes on from NZ_CAJJIB010000029.1 coordinate 1,898, forward strand.
TTTTGGGCGAACAAGGAACCACATAGGGCAATCAAACCGTTTGAAATCATGTAACCAACAATCTTCATCGTATCGACATTGACCCCATTGGCCTCACTCATCGGAATATTGTCCCCGGTCGAACGCAAGACCAAACCAATCTCCGTTTTCATCAAAAGTGTCAAGACCAAACAAACAAGTAAGAGACAGGCCAAACTGAATGAGAAAACAGCTTCTTCAGTTGTCAGCCCCAAGCTCGCCAACTGTTTAAAGACAGTCGAAGAATCTCCCAAGGAAAGATTGGGCACACTTCCCATGATTTTAATATTGATCGAATAAAGCCCTGTCAAGGTCACAATCCCTGTCAAGAGAGCTGGAATTTTCATCTTGGTGTGAAGCATTCCTGATACAAGACCTGCTACCATACCTGCCAGAAAAGCAAGTAAAGTCGCAATCCAAGGATTTGTCCCTGCCTGTATCTGAGATACGACGACAGCAGCCCCCAGTGGAAAGGCTCCTTCAGCAGTCATATCCGCAATATCCAAAATACGGAAAGTCAAGTAGACCCCAATCGCCATAATCGACCACAACAAACCTTCTGATAAACTAGATAATACAAAATTCATCTCAAACCTCCTTATTCCTTGCCTTCTAACTTACTAATATCAATTCCCAATGCATCTGCCATTTCTTGATTGGTATGCAATTCCAGTTTTTCAGGCAACTCAACTGCTATATTTTCTGGTTTCTCACCTTTTAAGACACGAATCAACATGCGGGCTGTCTGCCGTCCCAATTCTTCATAATTGGTTCCGTAGTTATACAAGCCACCAACAGCAATCATTTCTGTTGAACCACCGAATACTGGAACTTTGTGTTTAATAGAAACCTGCTTAACTGTTTCCATGGTTGACGAAATGATATTATCCGTTGGGACAAAAACCATATCCACCTCTGCCATCAAGCTTTCTGCTGCCGCCTTGACGTTGTTACTGTCCAAGATTGTTTTTTCAACAACGGTAAAGCCTTTTTCTTCCAGAAGGCGCTTAGCTTCATCCTTTTGGACAACTGAGTTTGGCTCGCTCTGAGTATAAAGAATTCCAATCGTTTTAGCCTTGGGCAACACTTTCTTTATCAAATTGATTTGGGTTGAAATGGCATCTGATGACTGATCGCTTGTCCCAGTTACATTGCCCCCAGGATGCTCTCTTGACTCTACCAACTTGGCACTGACAGGATCTGTTACCGCTGAAAAGATAACAGGTGTCGTTTGTGTTGTATTGGCCAAGCTCTGAGCAGAAGGCGTTGCGATGGCTAGAACGACATCACTAGATTCTGCTAGTTGCTGGGAAATGGTTTTTAGATTTCTTTGTTCTCCCTGTGCATTTTGCAAATCAATCTCAATATTTTTCCCCTCCACATAGCCTTGTTTAGCCAGCTCATCCACAAAGCCTTCTCTAGTAGCATCTAGGGACTGGTGGGTAATAAATTGCGAAATACCGATACGAAACACATCTTTTTTCTTATCTGCCTTCAACTGATGTAAACTAATCAGAGAGGTCAAGAGGATCCCCACCACCAAGAGGGGTGCTAGTAATTTTCGAACAACTTTCATAATGAAACTCCTTCTCAGAAAAGATAATACTCAATGAAAATTAAAGAGCAAACTAGGAAACTAGCCGCAGGCTGTACTTGAGTACGGCAAGGCGACGTTGACGAGGTTTGAATTTGATTTTCGAAGAGTATAAAACAAAAAACCGCCTAGATAATACCTAAACGGATGCTTGAAATAATCTAACAAGTTATAACTTTGCTAGTCCATTTAGATATTTATCTATATGGACCACAATCAAAAATCTTAGCCACATAGATACAAACAAATTGCTTGAACTGTTTGCATCCATGGTGACATGCCTACAAACACTATCTAAAGTAGCTAAAGTAAAAGTTTTGATTCATAGTTACAGCTTGTTCCTTATTCATTTCTTTTTCTGCTTTCTTTTTTGATGTTTCCTATCTTACCACCTTTTTCATTAGCTGTCAAGAATATTTCAGAATTTTTTAAAATTTTTCGAAAATTCTTTCAAGGAGCTTTCAAAGACTTTCAAATCAATCCAACAAAAAAAGGTTTATAATTTCCATAAAAGTTGACATGGAAATTATAAAACCATTATTAGTTTAACCCTTGTTGATAACGTGCCAATTCGGCTTGGTTAGCCCAAACATAGTGACCTGGACGGATTTCTACCATAGATGGCTTATCTGTCTCATAATCATGTTGATCTGGATCATATACTTTCAAGACCTTCTTGCGTTCCAAGATTGGATCTGGGATAGGTACCGCTGAAAGCAAAGCCTGAGTATATGGATGAATTGGATTGTTAAACAATTCTTCTGTTTCTGCAACCTCTACAATAACACCCTTGTAAATAACCGCGATACGATCTGAAATAAAACGAACAACCGACAAGTCATGGGCGATAAAGAGATAGGTCAAGCCAAGTTCTTTTTGGAATTTTTTGAGCAAGTTCAAGACTTGGGCACGCACAGAAACGTCCAAGGCTGAAATGGGCTCATCCGCAATAACAAAGTCTGGTTGCATGACCAAGGCACGGGCAATACCGATACGTTGACGTTGACCACCTGAGAATTCATGAGGGTAACGAGTCAAGTGCTCAGCAAGAAGACCTACTTCACGGATAATATTTTGAACTTTCTCTTTACGTTCTTCTTCATCCTTAAATAAATGGTGATTGTAAAGACCTTCAGAAATAATATAATCAACAGTAGCACGTTCATTCAAACTTGCGGCAGGATCTTGAAAAATCATCTGGATACGACGAATCAATTCCGCAGCTTGTTCACGCGATTTCTTACCATTAATCTTTTGACCATCAAAAATAATATCACCATTACTTGTATCATTTAGACCGATTATCGCACGACCAATAGTTGTTTTCCCACTACCTGACTCACCTACAAGCGAGAAAGTTTCTCCCTTGTTGATAAAGAAGTTAGCATTTTTAACTGCGACAAACTTCTTACTTCCTTCACCGAAGGAAATTTCTAAATCTTTGATTTCTACTAATTTTTCAGACATTTCCTTCCTCCTAGTCAGCCAGATGGGCAAATCCCATTTTTTCACGGATCTTATCATGGAGATTTGCAATCACAGCTGGTTTTTCTACTTTTGGAGCATCCTCATGAAGTAGCCAAGTTTTAGCCCAATGTGTCTCTGATACTGAGAATTGAGGAGCTTTTTGTTCGAAGTCAATCTGCATTGCATAGTCAGAACGCAAGGCAAAGGCATCCCCTTTCAGGTCAGTATAAAGTGACGGAGGTGTTCCTGGGATTGAGTAAAGATCCCCTTTATCATCAGCAAGCTGAGGCAAGCTAGACAAGAGACTCCATGTATATGGATGGCGAGGGTCATAGAAGACTTCCTCAACAGTCCCATACTCAACGATTTCTCCTGCATACATAACCGCTACCTTATCCGCAATACTTGCTACCACACCAAGGTCGTGAGTGATAAAGATTGTTGTGAAATGATACTCGTTTTGTAAAGATTTTAGCAAATCAATAATCTGAGCTTGAATAGTTACATCCAAGGCAGTCGTTGGCTCATCACAAATCAAGACATCAGGTCGGCAGGCAAGAGCAATCGCAATAACGATACGTTGACGCATTCCTCCAGAATATTGGAATGGGTATTCATCAAAACGTCTATCTGCATCTGGAATCCCAACCTTATTCATGTAGTCAATCGCCAATTCTTTCGCTTCTTTAGCTGTTTTTCCTTGGTGTTTTACAATAACTTCTGTAATCTGACTACCAATTGTTTTAATTGGGTCCAAACTAGTCATTGGATCTTGGAAGATAGTCGCAATCTTAGCGCCACGAATTTGTTCCCAATCCTTGTGAGAAGATAAAGCTGTCAAATCTTGACCACGGTAGTCAATACTACCTTGGGCAATGCGACCGTTTTCTTCAAGCATACCTGTGAATGTCTTTGTCAAAACAGATTTCCCTGATCCTGACTCACCTACCAAGGCTAATACTTCTCCTTCAACTAGTTCAAGGGAAACGCCGCGAATGGCTGTCAATACTTTGTCACGAACGTCAAATTCCACGACAATATCGCGAGCAGTCAAAATTACATTTTTTTCTTTTGTCATTTCTACTCCTATCTATGTGTACGTGGATCACTAGCATCCGCTAGGTTTTGACCAACTACGAAAAGTGACAAGGATACCAAGACCAAAGTTGTCAATGGAATCCAGAAGAGGTATGCATTTGTTGTTACGTTCTGTGAATAATCTGAAATCAATCGACCTAAACTTGGTACTGTAATAGGCAATCCAAGTCCAAAGAATGACAGAAAGGCTTCATAGGAGATAAATGCTGGAAGCATTTGTGATGTAGTCGTAACAATAACAGATACCAATTGTGGCATGATATTTTTAATGACAATTTTGTATGTTGGAGTTCCGAGTGTGCGTGAAGCAAGGTTGTACTCTAAGTCACGGTAACGCATGATTTGGATACGAATTGAGTAGGCAATCCCAATCCATGTTGTTACACTCATTGCAAAAATCAGATTCCAGAATCCAGCTCCGATTGAGTAAGTCAAGACAATGACAATCAAAAGAGATGGGATGTTTGAGATGACGTTATAAACTTCCATCATCACACGGTCTACTGATTTCGAAATTCCCCAAATACCACCGACAAAGACACCGATAACCAAGTTAATCACTGTCGCAATCACAGAAATGAGGATAGAGTTACGAGCTCCGAACCAAACACCGTCAAAGAGCGATTTACCGTTACTGTCAGTACCGAACCAATGCTCAGCATTTGGCTTAATATAACGAGCACTAAAATCGTTCACTTTGCTGACATCATTGAAATCAAACTTAGAAAACATTGGGTAGATGAAACTCATCAAAATGATAGCTACCAAGATTCCCAACATGACTACAGTTGATTTCTTCTTCATAAATTGTCTAAACACTGAACCCCAGTATGAATAAGCTGGCGCATCAATGGCTTCAGAGGCAAAATCGTCACGTTTTACAAACTGAAATTTTTCTTTATCGATTGTAGACATTATTTGCCTCCTTTCTCAGTCAATTTAATACGTGGGTCAATAATAGTCATCCAAATATCTCCCAAAAGAAGTGAGAAGATAGAAATACATGTAAAGATGAAGACAAGACCTACGACCATAGAGTTATTAGATGCTTTTACAGAGTCAATCAACATTTTACCCATACCTGGGAAGGCGAAGACTGTTTCAGTAAGGGTTGCACCACCGATAACCCCGATAACAGCACCAGGAATCCCTGAAACCAGCGGAACCATGGCATTTTTAAAGATGTGTTTGTTTGAAATTTCTTTTTCAGACAAACCTTTTGCACGAGCAAAACGAACAAAATCCTGTGATTGCAAGTCAATCATGTAACGACGAATCCAAATAGCGGTACCAGGAGCACCCAATAAACCAAGGATAACTGCTGGTAAAACATACGAACGCCAATCTCCAGCACCCAAGATAGGGAATGAATCTGGAAGACCAATTGATGATCCAATCAAACGAACAATGTAAACCAAAGCAATGGTTGGAAGAGCCATCAAGAAGGTCAAAGCCCCTGTTGAGAAGCTATCAATCCAAGTGTTCTTGAAGCGAGCCATAGCTGAACCAAGTGGCACGGCAATCGCATAAGAAATCACCAAACCGATCAATCCAACGATTGCAGAGCTAGCAATCATAGAAGGATATTGGTAGTTGCTTTCAGTAGCAGTATATGGGTCATCTTTCCCATAGTTAGCTACTTCACGTGAATCAGCCTGACTAGGAGACTTGTAGGTTCTTGAGTAAATATTTACAGAAGAAGTTTTCTTACCTGTTGGGAACTGAACTTGAGATGTTTTTGTTTGCCCTTGACCCTGAGTAATAACCTGTAAAACAGGGCTATTAGCATAGGTTGGATAAGAGTCACCTAAATTAATGTTCACAAAGTTTTGATGCACAAATGGGAACTGACTGTTGAAGTACAAGAGATATTTGTGTTTAGTTCCTGAACCAACCAAGGACCATCCGATAGCTGGATCATTTTCAAAACGAAGGTAACGTTTCAAGTCTGGATTTTCAGGGTCTTGAATTTTATTAGTATGATCAATGTCAATCAAGTTAGCATAGAATTTGAAAACACGTTCAAAAATCGGGATTTCACGAGTAGCGTAGAATTGGCCACTTTCAGTAAATTCTCCCAGGGTCCAACCATGACCGATTTGTTTGATGTATTTTTCATAGATAGCCTTGTTGGTGTCATTGGCTTCAACTGTTACAGAAGCATCCATCTGGCTAGCTTTTTCTTGCAACTCTTTGGTATCGTAGTACTCGATATAGCCCATACGCTCATAAACGGTATTCTCATAGTTATCACGTTTATCAGCAGTTGTAGCAATCTTGTTATAGTTGGTATCCTGTTTGAAAATCAATTTTCGAGGAACCATTGTATAGATAATCGTGTAAGTCAAGGTTGTTACTAAGAAGATAGAAACCAAGGACCGCAAAACACGCATAAAAATATATTTTTTCATATCATTTCCTTTAAAAATCCCAAAAGAACCTTCTCCTCATGGAGAGAAAGTTCTATTGAAAATTATTTACTTCACATGACTTGCCAATTCTTTTTGAGCTTTTTCGTTTGACTCAGTCTTTTCTTTCAACCATTTTTCACGAGCTTTTTCATACTCTTCTTTGGTGATTGCTTTTTCACCAACTTCAGTGTACTTCAAGTATCCTGAATTTTCACCTTTAAGGCCGGCTACAGAATATGAAGAGCTAAATGGTAGAACTTTTGAAACATATGAAACGGCTGTTTCTTTAGGAGAAGCCATTACTGGAATTGTCAAAGCATTGTCAGTCAACCAAGCTTGTGCCACCGCGTATTTTTCATAACGTTTTTGAACATCTTGGTTTTCGCTGTTTGCGTCATCAAGTAATTTTCCATAGTCAGCTAAACCAAGTTTGCTTACTACTGATGCATCTGTGTTTTGGTCAATACCAAGGTAAAGGCGAGTGCTTCCTCCCTTAAGGACGAATTGATCCAAGAAAGTAGAAGGATCTTGATAGTCCGGGTTCCATCCTAGCAAGGTATGGATATCCCAGTCTTGCTCTTTAGCTGTTGGAGCGCTAAATGAAATTGGTAAAGCTTCTGCTTGAGTCATTTGTTGTAAGTCTACAACAACATTATCTGAACCCAATACTTTTTCAATTGATTGTTTCAATGATTGAACACGGTTTACAACCGCTGTTGATTCTTGGATAACCAGGGCATCCAAGTGGATTGGGAATTCAACACCTTCAGCTTGTAGACTTGATTTGGCTTTAGCAAAGACTTCTTTCGCTTTTTCTTCATTGTAAAGGCCATTTTGAGAATCTGCTAGAGACACGTTTGACCAAGTAGAAGAATTTGTCTTAGCCAAGCTATCTTGTACCAATTCACCAAATGTTTTCTTACCAACTTGAAGATTATAAGGTGCAAACGTATTACGGATGGCTACTGCAGCTCCATCAGTACCATTTGTTTGAGCTGAGTAAGAATTGCGATCGACAGCAAAGTTCAAGGCTTGACGGAATTCCTTGTTTAGCAATGCTTTCTGAGTAGATGTCTTTTGGGTATCACTTGTTTTGGCAGTGTGGTTATAGGTTGTACGGCCATAATTCAAGCTGACAGTTGCAACACCCGCTCCTGGTTCATTAAAGTAAATGTTATCTTTAAAGTCAGCTGCATATTTTTCATATGTAGAACTTGTAGGGAAGATACGAGCCTTGCTATATTGACCATCAGCAAAACCTTTAGCAATCACATCTTGGTCCTTACCATCCCAGAAAGTGAACTTAACGTTCTCAATTTTTACATTTTCTTTGTCCCAGTAAGCATCATTTTTAGCCATCTCGATAGATGATTTTGGAGTTACAGATTTTAAGACAAATGGACCGTTATAAAGAATAGAGTTAGCATCGGTTGGGGCACCAAAACCTTCACCTTTTGAAGTTAAGAATTCTTCATTAACCGGCATCAAAACACCACTAGTGGTCTTATCATTCCAGAAAGTTTCTGGCTGGTTCAAGGTATATTCTAGTGTTTGATCATCAAGTGCTTTTACTCCAACGGTTGAAAAATCGCTTGTTTCACCCTTGATATAGGGTTCTAATCCCTTAATAGAAGAGCTAACGATTGAAAGTCCTTTTGATTTTCCATCTACGGCGTGTTTCAAACCAGTAACGAAGTCTTTAGCAGTTACAGGAGCGTATTCTTCTCCCTCTGCTGTCACCCATTTAGCATCCTTACGGATTTTATAGGTATAAGTCAAACCATCTTTTGAAACTGTCCATGATTCAGCAATAGAAGGAACCAGGTTACCATATTTATCATTAGCCAACAAACCATCTACAGCATTTGTTGTGACGAATGATGTTGAATCGATATTGCTGACGATATAATCCAAGGTTTCTGGATCTGTTTGATAAACATATTGGTAATCTTTTGCTAGTTTAGCATTATTTGAACTAGTGTTTGAACACGCAGCTAGAACTCCTGACGCTAATAAGGTAGCTCCCGCTACAGCAAGCACTTGACTTTTTTTCATTTATTTACTCCTCTTATAAATAAAGTATAGGTTATCATCAATTATATCATAGATTTCAAGAAAAGTAAACGAATTTTCAGAATATTTAGGCTTATTGATACAAAAAATCTGAAAAAGCTATTGACTGAAAATCATTTTCAAGGTATAATAATAAACGTTAAGGCGGTATAGCCAAGTGGTAAGGCACGGCTCTGCAAAAGCTTGATCGTCGGTTCAAATCCGTCTACCGCCTTCTTTAACTTGATTTATCAGGTTTCATTTAAACAGAAAGCCCAATTTAAAGGGCTTTTTTCTTTTTCCTTGAATAAATACGTATAACTTTAAAAAACTTTTGGGGCAAGTTTGGGGCTGAGTTTTTCGAGGACACAATTTCCTTTTGAAATCAACTGAAAAAGCTTCGTCACACCTGGTGACAAAAGCCTCTAGTTTACTCTGTTTCTTCTTCTATTTCAACTTCGGTAATTTGGACTTTTACCTTGGTAACGCGTCCATTTTTCACTTTATCATTGGTAAGGATAAGCTGTTTGTTTTGGCTGACTAATTCATAACTGAGTTTCTCAGTCGTTGGAATGGTCCCAACTCCTGTCAAATAGTAACCAGCGATGGTATCAACGTCATCACTTTCCAGTTCAACATCAAAGTAGTCATTAAAATCATTGAGATTCATGGTACCTTGAACAATGTAAGTATCCTCACCGATTTGATGAACATCTATTGCCGCTTTATCTGTTTCGTCATCGATTTCCCCAACGATTTCCTCTAAGAGGTCTTCTAGGGTCACCAAACCAGCCATCCCACCGTATTCATCCAGCAAGATTGCCATTTGTCTTTGAGTATTGCGCAGTTCTTTTAATAAGTCATCCACAAAAATAGTTTCAGGAACAAAAAGTGGATCTTGTAAGATTTTCTTCCAAACAATATTGTCAAAACCGTCCACAAAGCCCGCCTTAAGGAGACTCTTGGTGTGAATGATCCCAATCACATTGTCCTTATCCCCATCATAGACAGGGATACGAGAATAATTTTGTTTTAAAATACTTTGGATGATGGTTTGACTATCATCCTGAATATCGACCATAAAGGCATCCGTTCGAGGAACCATGACTTCTCTGGCCATCAGTTCATCTAGAGAAAAAATCCCTTGTAACATCTCAATTTCGTCAGCATCTAGTGTTTCTTCACTATTTGTCAACATGTACTCAATTTCATCACGGGTCATTTTTTCATCAGCATCGTCAAAGGTCATCGGAGTCAAGCGACTCAAGAGATTGGTAGATGCAGATAAGAGCCAAACAAAGGGACTAACTAGTTTCCCCAGCCCAATGATAACTGGCGCTGTACGAATCGCCAAGGCATCCTTTAGATTAAGAGCGATTCTCTTAGGATACAATTCCCCAAAAACGATGGAAATATAAGTCAAAAATGCTAAAGATAGAAAACTTGCAACGGCATAAGATGTTTCACCATTTCCAAGCCAAGATGCAATTTCTCGTCCCAGAGTTTCTGCCAAACTCGCCCCTGATAAGATCGTAATCAGGGTAATCCCTACTTGAATGGTTGATAAAAAGTGGTTAGGATTTTCTAATACCTTCAGTAGACGGATATAACGTCTATCTCCTTCTTCTGCCTTTTGTTCAACCCTCGCACGGTTAAGTGAAACCATGGCCATTTCTGTGGCTGAGAAAAAGGCATTTAATACCGTCAAGATAAACAATAAAACAAATTGTAGCAACAAATTCTGACTACTTGGGTCTTCCATAGTTCTTCTCCTAAAATAGTATCTTATCCTTTATTATATCACAAAATATAGTCCAGTACATATTATTTTTTCTCATACTCTTCGAAGATTTCTTCAAACCACATCAGCTTCATCTGCAACCTCAAAGCTGTGCTTTAAGCAACCTACGGCTAGCTTCCTAGTTTGCACTTTGATTTTCATTGAGTATCAGTGTCTATTCTAGTCCTACTTAAATTGTCCAAAAAAGAACCCCTACATCCACAAGTGACATAGGAGTTTATCTTATCTTTTACTGAGTGACCGTTACTTCTCCAGTTCGGTAATCCAGTTGAAGCCCCTTTTGAACATTGGGAACTAGAACATTGAATTCCAATTCTCCGTCTGAAGACTTGGCTTCAATCTGTGAAGCTGAAGGAACTAAATCCTCATTTGTAGCGTAATAAAGGGTTACACGGTAACGGACACGCTTGTTTTTATCCAAGGCCTTGCGTACCATGCTTTCATAGTAGTTTTGCCCTGTCGAATCCTCGGCTTGCGCCTGATTTGCCCAGGCTGTTTGAACAGCAATATTTTTAGGATTGCTTGTCGAGGCATCAAAACCATCCAAGCCACCTATCAAGGCATAGCCTAATAAATGACCTCTATCGACCGCATGAGTATAAGTCCCCTTTAGATTCTTAACCTGATGCCATCCCGGAGGAGTCCATGAATTCGAACCATTCCCCGTTTCTTCACGATTTTTATACTGGCGAGTAGCCTTAGACAAGAGGGCATTTGCTACAGTTGGCACGGTTTCCTTGCCCACTGTCTTTGTTTTATTATCAGCGTAAGGTTTACTTGAAACCTTGGCATCTAGATTTGTTTTATTACCATTGACGATAAAAGCACCTGAGCCATTCCACTCAAGACTCCCTTTTATTTGGCTTTTGACTGCATCTGTTAAGACACTTTCTGCCAACTCTTGACTAGGAGCTTCAGACGCTTGTTTTTTCTGACTAAGTTTGGTTTTAGGACTATTAGCTGTCGACTGCATCTGCTTGATATAATAGCTTCCCGCAGATAAGAGTAATAACACTAGCAGTCCGATCAGTGTCTGTCTTGTTTTTTTATCCATTTTTCTCCTTATCTCTAGAAAAAGACTGGTTCTCCAGCCTAATTTCCTGTAAATTTATGAATCAATTCCTGCCATTTTGCTGGAGACAGGATAGCCCATGGATCTTGACCCTTGCCCAAGATTCCATAACCTACCATTAAGCCGATACCTAGGGCTAGAGCACCTAAAAACAGTACCAGAATGACTAAAAGCAAACGCTTGGCTACGTAGCCTGATTTCTTATTCATCTTCATCACTTGCCTCAATCCGCTGAATCTTAGCACCCAGCTGAGCTAACTTCTCATGGAAACGGTAGTAACCTCTATCCAAGTGAACCAATTTACCGACCACAGTTTCTCCTTGCGCTACCAAACCTGTCAAGATCAAGGCTGCGCTAGCACGAAGGTCAGTTGAAAGAACTTCTGCCCCCTGCAAAGGCTGTCCACCAACAATACGGGCTGTGTCACGGATAATCTCAGAGTGCAAGCCCATGCGGCGCATTTCTTCTAGATGTTGAAAACGATTTTCAAATACCGTCTCCACCATAGTTGATTCGCCTTTTGCGACGGTCATCAAGGCTGTAAATTGAGCCTGCATATCTGTTGGAAATCCTGGATGAGGCAAGGTTTTAACATGAACAGCTTTTAGATTTTCTAGCTGAGAGCGTACTCGAATTCCTTCAGTCTCCTCCGTCACTTCCACTCCCATTTCAAGCAATTTGGCAATCAAGGGACGGTTGTGCTCCCAAACAGCGTCTTTAATCAAGACATCACCACCAGTCATGGCAGCAGCCACCATAAAGGTTCCAGCTTCGATACGGTCTTGGACCACATTGTGAGTCGTACCATGAAGTTTCTCCACACCAGTAATGGTAATGGTCTCTGTACCAGCCCCTTTAACCTTGGCTCCCATTTCATTTAAGAGAATAGCTAGGTCCACAATCTCAGGCTCACGCGCAGCATTTTCAATCACTGTCACCCCATCAGCCAGAGTCGCCGCCATCATCAAGTTCTGCGTAGCACCAACACTTGGGAAGTCCATGTAGATATGAGCTCCATGTAAGCGATCAGCCTTGGCTTCGATGTAACCAGCTGTCTGGCTAATCTTAGCCCCCATGGCTTCCAGACCTTTCAAATGAAGATCAATAGGACGGCTACCAATCGTACAACCACCTGGCATGGATACCTTAGCATGACCTACACGGGCAAGAATTGGTCCCAAGACAACGATAGATGCACGCATCTTGCTGACATACTTGTAAGGAGCTTCCTCAGTGATATCGCCGGTCGCGTCCACCTCGACAAGATGAGCCTCCTCATCAAAATCTACCTTGGCATGCAAACCACGAACCACCTGATTCATAGTGAAAACATCTGACAAGATAGGAACGTTCTGCAAAACAGTCTTTCCTTCACTGGCTAGAATAGTCGCTGCCAACAAGGGTAAGACTGCATTCTTTGCTCCTTCGATCGTAACACTTCCTACCAGACGATTATCGCCACCTTGAACCACAATTTTTTCCATACTTATTTCCTTTACATTTGATTTTATAATAATCCTCTAAACGCTTCTTGCCACAACTGATAGAGACTAATAAAGAAAGAACTCAAGATATAGCCCATTACAATGCTGAAAAAAGCTACTAGTAAACGAACTTTTCCTGTATTCTCAGTTGTCACTTTTAAAACCTTTTCCCATCTAACAAGATCCTTTAAAAGGTAAAAACTCACATAAATAAAGAGCATGTGACTGCTTAGAGTGAATAATAATTGAACCATTTGACTATTATACCATCTTCTCTGTTTGTGCGCTAGTTTGGAAACTTCACTTAAAAACTAGGGATTGTTTTTCAAGTAATCAATTGCATCTTGTAGGGTTTTAACTGGCACGATTTTCATATCTGTCTTGATTGTTTTAGCTGCTTCCAGAGCTGTTTGATAGTTGTTTTTCGCATCCGGGTGCGCTTTTTGTTCTTCTTCGCTAACAGGGTTATCAGGAGCAAAGAAAATCGCAGCACCTTCTCTAGCCGAAGCTACAACTTTCTTATCAATACCTCCAATGTCCCCCACATTGCCATCGCGGTCAATGGTTCCTGTACCAGCAACGATACGGCCGTTACGAAGGCCTGGGTCAGCTATTTGAGTATAGATAGCGAGACTAAACATGAGACCTGCACTTGGTCCACCGATACCAGCTGTTGAAAAACGAATTGGGACATCACTGGTTACTTCTGTACGGTCAATCAAGCCAATCCCAATCCCATTTTTGCCATTTTCTAGGGTGATAATCTTACCTTCTGCGGACTTGGTTTGCCCATCCTCTTCATAGGTGACCTTGACGGAGTCCCCTAGTTTTTGAGAATTGACGTAATCAATCAAGTCTTTGGAACTGTCAAATGTCTGATCATTGACTGCTGTGACCGTATCAGAGATATTGAGAATCCCTTTAAAGGTTGAATTATCTGTCACGTTCAAGACATAAACCCCAAGGTATTTAAGTTCAATATCCTTACCAGCTGTTTTTAGCCCTTGATACTTGGCCATATTTTGCGATGTTTGCATGTAGAATTGATTAATCCGCATAAATTCAACATCAGAAGAGCCACCTGTAGTCTCTTGGGCACTACGAATATCTGTAAAAGGCGTCAACCACGCATAAATCATATGGGATAAAGTAGCGTGCTGAACACCAACCGTAACGAATTGATAGGCACCAGCTTCCTTATCTTCTGTGTCATTGACTTTAAGGACTTGGCGAATATCTTCCGAACCACCTGGAACCTCTATATAGTAGGGCAAGGGCACTACAAATGCCAAGAAAGTCACAATCAAGGCCGCAATGACATATAAGGGCCATCTAATCTTTTTTTTCATTTCTTATTTCCTCCAAAATACTCTCGGGAACATAGCAAGCAATATCCTGACCAAACTTCAAAAGCTCTCTAACACCTGATGAACTGAGATAGAGATGTTCAGGTCGGCTATGTAAATAAATGGTCTCTATACCAGGAGACAGCTGATGGTTGTAGTGATCGAAACTAGCTTCATATTGCAAATCCGCTGCATTCCTCAAACCACGCACTAGACAAGTAGCCCCCAGTCTTTTTGCAACATCAACCACCAATTCATCATGAGAAGACACGACTTCAACATTTCCCAAATGTTTCAAAGCATCTTCTAACCCCCGTTTACGATTTTCAATAGGGAGAAATCCCTGTTTGTGGGGATTGAAAAAAATACCGACATAGAGCTTATCAAAAAGTCTGCTCGCCCGTTCAATGATATCCAGATGCCCATTTGTCATCGGATCAAATGAGCCTGTGAATAAGCCAATCTTATCTGACATAGACTGTCACCTTACTAATTCCATAAATCTTTTCCTTCCAGATGCCCAGGCAGGCAATTTCTTCTGGAAGTTCAACGGCCTTATCCGTCTCACACACGACCATGACATCTTCAGAAAAAAGCTCTTTCTCAGCCATTTTTTCAATATCTGCTACGATTTGTTCCTTGGCATAAGGAGGGTCTAAGAAAATGAGGTCAAATCCCCCAGATACCTGTTCCAATGCCCTTTCTGCATCCATCTTGAGGAGTTGAAATTTCCCAACTTCCTTGGTCATCTGAATATTTTCAGCCACGATAGCCTGAGCCTTACGGTCTCGCTCCACCAAAACAGCACTGGACATGCCACGCGATACTGCCTCGATAGATAAAGCACCACTACCTGCATAAAGGTCCAAGACTCGTCCACCTTCAAAGTAGGGACCAATCATGTTAAAAATGGCTCCCCTAACCTTATCTGAAGTAGGTCTTGTCGTCTTGCCTTCTAGTGTCTTGAGGGGGCGTCCCCCATAGATTCCTGATACGATCTTCATACCGTTTATTATACCAAATTATGAGCGAAAAGAGAAAGAAAACCGAACCTTGCGGTTCGATTCTCTACAAAATATTTTCGTAAGTATCGCGGACTTCTTGAGGCCAAACACTTGTTTGCACTTCTCCGATGTGTTTCTTGCGAAGTAGGAACATGGCCATCCGAGATTGTCCAATTCCTCCACCGATTGTCAATGGGAATAAGCCATTCAACAAAGCCTTGTGCCATTCCAATTCTAAACGGTCTTCATCACCTGTGATGGCAACCTGACGGCGAAGAGTTTCTTCATCTACACGGATTCCCATAGAAGACAACTCAAAGGCTCCACCTAAAGACTCATTCCAAACAAGAATATCACCATTTAGACCCTTATAGCCATTTTCAGACTCACTTGTCCAGTCATCGTAGTCTGGTGCACGTCCATCGTGCGGTTTACCGTCTGGTAATTCACCACCGATACCGATCAAGAAGACTGCTCCAAATTCTTTACAAATAGCATTTTCACGCTCTTTTGGTGTCAAGTCTGGGTAGCGTTCTACCAACTCTTCTGTGTGGATAAAGGTGATTTGTTTTGGCAAGACAGACTCAATATCATAGCGGGCTTCAACAGCTAGCTCAGTCAGGCGAATAGCCTTATAAATCTTCTCAACTGTTTCTTTTAGGTAGGCAATGTTACGTTGTCCATTTGGGATAACCTTCTCCCAGTCCCACTGGTCAACATAAACAGAGTGGGTCGCATCAAGCGAATCTTCGTCTGGACGAAGGGCCTTCATGTGGACGAAAAGACCTTCACCTTCACCGAAACCAAAACGAGCCAAAGTGTGGCGTTTCCATTTGGCAAGGGAGTGCACCACTTCGTAAGTAGCATCAGGGATTTGGAGAACCTTGACCGATACGGCATTCTCCACACCTGATAAGTTGTCCTGCATCCCGTCACCGACCCTACTCAAGATAGGACCTTGAACTTCGACAACTTCTAACTTATCTTTCAAATACTGGGTAAAAGTGTTTTTGACAAAGGAAATCTCTTCTTGTTGATGAATAAAACTTTTCTTCATAAACTACTCCTCAAAAAATTAATTAAAAGCATTATACACCTATTTCCAAGAAAAGAAAAGACCAAATATAAAAAAATCAGTGCTCCTTCGAACACTGATGTTAGGGACCTTTTAGTCATTACGACCAAAGATACGTAGAATACTTAGGAAGAGATTGATAAAATCAAGATAGATACTGAGAGCCATTGACACAACCCAACCTGTCTCTACACGACCTTGTGATTGCTCATATGCATAGCGAATTCTTTGGTTGTCCCAAGCAATCAGACCAGAGAAGACCAAGACCATGGCTACGCTAATCAT
Source organism: Streptococcus mitis (assembly GCF_905187495.1). Taxonomy (GTDB): domain Bacteria; phylum Bacillota; class Bacilli; order Lactobacillales; family Streptococcaceae; genus Streptococcus; species Streptococcus mitis_CU. The sequence continues at coordinate 18,606 of NZ_CAJJIB010000029.1, forward strand.
ATAATCAAAGAAACCGCTAGCCAAGAAAATATTGACTACCATAGCAATCAACAAACCGATAAGAGCCGCCATCATAGCCCGACCAAGGCCACTCAAATCTTTCTTGGTGAACATACCGACTGCCGCCATAACAAAGAAGAGAAGGGCGCTTGATACAAAGGCAGATAAAACTGTACCTGGAGTATAGAAGGCCACCACAAAACTGAGGGTAAAGCCGTTTAATACTGAGTAAAGTAAAAATACTGGAAGAGCCGCTGGACTATTCTTCGAAGCCATACTGCTGGCAACAAAGACCAGAGCTAGCTCTGCTAAGGTTGCAATGGTCAACCAGAGACGTCCCTGCATCAAAAAGTAAACCAACTGAGACTGAAAGACGGTCAACATAAGACCTGATACTAAAGCGGATAGTCCGATCCCCAGACCAACAAAGGCATAAACCTTAGCATAAAATTGATTGAGACCTGCGCGGTCGTGAATAATAGTGTGATTCATCTTTTCTCCTTTTCTATGAACATCTTTCCTTGATTATAACAAAGAAAGTTAAAATTAGCTTAAATGGAAAATTAAAATACCAGCTGCAACGGCAACATTGAGACTCTCCGCCTGCCCCTTCATACTAATGTGGACCAACTGGTCTGCACTTTCAGCCATAAGGGAACTAATTCCTTGCCCCTCATTTCCCATGACTAGTACAAAATTTTCTATAGGAGGCAGTTCTCTGTAATCAACAGAAACTTTAGATAAGGTTGTTGCTAGCACTGGGATAGCTGCCTCTTTGGTTTCCTTAAGAAGTGCTTGACTCGACATCTGGTAAATAGGCAGATGAAAATGACTGCCTTGCATAGAACGTAGGGTCTTGAGACTGTAGATATCTGCCGACTTATCTGAAACAATCACTCCAGTAAAACCTGCTGCATCCGCAGTCCGAATAATGGTTCCTACATTACCAGGATCTTGCACATCTTCCAAAAACAAGAACTTACCCTGACTAAAGTCAGCTTGCCCTACTTCTTCTTTTTGAACCACGGCAACAATGCCCTGTGGAGTCTGAGAATCCGCCAAATCTAGCAAAATATCCTCTGAAACCCAGACAGTTTGCGGAAACGAGGCTAACTGATCTCGGTAATTTTCTAAGGCAAAGATTTTCTCAATCGTCACTCCAGCTTGGACAGCTTCTTCAAACAAGTGCCAGCCTTCAATCAAATAGGCAGACTTGCGGTATTTTTTTTGGTGTAATTTCTTGGCATTTTTTACCACAGAATTGGCTTTTGAGGTTATAATAGTCATAGAAATATTATAACACAATCAAAGGGGTTTGGTATGCAAAAGGTTAGAATGATTGCCCAAGGTAGGGTACAGGGAGTCGGCTTTCGTTGGGGTGTTTACAGCTTGGCGCTTGAAATTGGTGGCATCACAGGTCGGGTATGGAATAACGACGATGGCACAGTGGAAATCTTAGCCCAAGCAGACTCATCTGCTATCATGGCAAAATTTATCCAAGAAATCCGCAAAGGACCCACACCTTTTTCAAAAGTCAGCTACTTAGATGTCAAACTAAGCAACTTTCCTCCCTACCCTGACTTTAAAATCGCAAATTAGGTCTCTAGAACTATTGTATATTTTGTAAAAAAACAGTAGAATAGAAAGGTATAATTTTTAAAGAAGGAATAAAAACAGTGAAATCTATTAAACGTTTTGCACTCTCAGCTATGGGAGTGGCTATGTTGCTAGTTTTGGCAGGTTGCGTTCAGATTGATAAAGCAACAGGTAAGCCAATTGGTCCCGTTTGGGATTTCTTGGGTGCCCCGATGGGAGAAGCTATCAAGTACTTCGCTACTGATAAAGGGCTAGGCTTTGGTGTCGCTATCATTATCGTAACCATTATCGTGCGCTTGATTATCTTGCCACTTGGTATCTACCAATCATGGAAGGCAACGCTTCACTCTGAAAAGATGAACGCCCTCAAGCACGTCCTTGAGCCACACCAAACACGTCTCAAAGAAGCAACTACTCAAGAAGAAAAACTCGAAGCCCAACAAGCTCTCTTTGCAGCTCAAAAAGAGCACGGCATCAGCATGTTTGGTGGTGTAGGATGTTTCCCTATCCTCCTTCAAATGCCTTTCTTCTCAGCTATCTACTTTGCTGCCCAACATACTGAAGGTGTTGCTCAAGCAAGCTACCTAGGAATTCCTCTAGGTTCTCCAAGTATGATTTTGGTTGCCTGCGCAGGTGTCCTTTACTATCTTCAATCGCTCCTTTCACTTCACGGAGTAGAAGATGAAATGCAAAGAGAACAGATCAAGAAAATGATTTACATGAGCCCACTCATGATCGTCGTCTTCTCCCTCTTCTCACCAGCCAGTGTCACACTTTACTGGGTTGTTGGTGGTTTCATGATGATTCTCCAACAGTTTATCGTCAACTATATCGTTCGTCCAAAACTTCGCAAAAAAGTCCGTGAAGAACTAGCCAAGAACCCACCAAAAGCACGTTCTTTCTCAACACCAAGTGGACGAAAAGACGTTACTCCTGAACAACCAACTGCTATCACAAGCAAGAAAAAACACAAAAATCGCAACGCTGGAAAACAACGTTCGAGATAAAGCTACGTAAATTATCCAATAATTAAAAAACGAATGAATGATAAATAGTTTTCATCAACTAGATATCATCATTCGTTTTTATTATCTACCGTTACATCTTATACTAGTCGAAAAAGTTAAATAGTTTAAAAGCTCACATATAAAAACTATTCAATCATAAATTAACAAGTAAATCACTATGATTTAATACAATTCACAGTTATTAAAACTTCTGCTCCCGCGTCTCTATTTCTAAGCTCAACTCGGCCTTTGTGTAGTTTTGCCACTCTACATACAAAACTCAGTCCAATACCATAATGTTGCTCTTTATACGATCTAGCTTTATCCATACGATAAAAGAGCTTTCCAAAATTAGTTAAAACTTCCTCTGGAAATTCCGAACCATTATTCCATATACCTATTTTCAATTCCTTCCCCTCTTGCTCTACTCTAATTTTAATTTTAGGATTCTGTTTATCAGCGTATTCCAAAGCATTTGTTAAAATATTTTGTATGGCACGAATCAGAAGAGATTGATTTATATAATAGTTTTCAGTTCCTTTCACATTTTGTTCAAAAGAAAACTTCATCTGATTTTTTATCAAAAAAGAGACTTCTTTCTCTAATTCATTGATAAAATCTGAAGAGGAATACTCCGTCCAACCTGTCTCATCATCATAATAGGTTTTAGAATAGTGAATCAATTGATTGAAATAATCTAGTAACTGTTGACTAGCTCTTTCTATATCTGCTAAGCATTCTTGAGATTGGTCGTTTTCAGTTATCGTCTGCAAAAATTCCACATTTCCCCTAATAATGGTTAAGGGAGTTTTTAAATCATGAGAAGCTGCTGAAACCTGAAACATCAAATCTTCCTTCTGCTGTTTCTCATTAACTATTAATTGTCGAATTCTATCTTGCATCACAATAATCCGATTTCCTGTCTCGCGAAATTCTTTAACCGTTAAACTTTCTGTACATTCCTTCTTCAACCACATACTATTTTCATAAATCAAAGTCATTTCATAACTCAGTTTTTTCAACAATTTTCCAATGTGATAACTTATTAGAACAATCAATAAAACACAAATATATATCCATGATGACACATTAAAAAAGATTGATAGAACACCACTATTGTTTAAAGTTTTCCCATCTTCATTTATTTGTATAGATACTGAAGCTAAGGGAATAAGATAGGCCATTAGTAAGCCAAGACTAAACTGCCAAATAATTCTCCAACAGGTTTCTCGAATTAATTGTCTAAAACTTTTGATTCTACCCATTGATATCCTCCACCGTACAAGGTTTTAATTGGATTTAATTGATAAGGTTTCAGCTTTTGACGAATTTGATAAATGTACTCTGAAACCGAACGTAAAAGCGCTTCTGAACTTTGTGGATATAGATAATTATAAATTTCCTCAATAGAATATATTTTACTTGGGTTGCTTGCCAAAAGATTTACTATGTCAAATTCCCTCCTTGTCAGAGCAATCTTATCATCGTTTACAAATAGTTCCTTACTATCCGTATATAGTATAAGCTTTCCAATCTTTATTTGATGAACATTTCCTTTAGTCCGTTCTTCACGACGCAAGTGCATTTTAACACGTGCTAAAAGTTCTTGCATACTAAAGGGCTTCATAATATAATCATCAGCACCTGCATTGATTCCAGCTACTAAGTCTTCATCCATATCCTTGGCAGTTATAAAACAGATAGGAACAGTTATCTGCTCGCGAATCATCTGACAGATTTCTAAACCACTAACAGGCATCATAATATCTAATAGAATCAAGTCAAAGCCTGTAAAATCACAAAGATCAATCTCTTCTATCTTATTTCGTATGACTACTTCATATTTTTCATATTCTAGTACTTTTTTTATTAGGCGAAGAATAGCAAGATCATCATCTACAACCAAAATTTTATAAGCCATAACTCACCCTCCTGAATATATTATAGCACTAACTGAGAAAAAGACAGGATATCCCCTGTCTTTAGCGTACATTTTTTCCTATAAGTATCAATGTAGCAAATAGAAAAACAATTAATAACCAAACTATTTGTAACCCTAAGCCTTGCCATACTGGATAATAAAGAGACAATGGATAGGTATAAAAACAATTCATACTAGCCAGTAATGGTAAATTTCTAAAAAAAGAACTGAATTGTAATAACATTTGTCCCAACCCCAATAAAAGGGATAAACTGATTCCCAAAATTAAGATAAAAGACTGGGAAATAAATACAAAAATACCACTTAAAAGAGAGAAGGTTAGAATAGAAATACAAGCTGGAAATAGAATTGTTAGAACATGTTTAATATTACTCAAAAGATTGATATTGTAGTATCCTTGCGCGATTAGTATGCATAATGATATTACAGCAACCAATAATCCAATTTCCATACATAATACAATAGCTAGTTTACAGATTATAAATTTCAAACGATTTGGACATGTAAGAAAACTGGTACGAAGGCTAGAACCTGTAAATTCTTGACCTATAAATAGAACCGCTAGACTAACGAAACCTGCCTGTCCTAAATAGAGACTTTGCAGTAGCTGTTCCAAAACAAACTGTAGAGTCAACTGGTCTGGCTTACTATTTAAAAAAACAACCATCGCCGGAATACACAGTAATAGAGCACCTATAATCAACCAGTGCCAAGGATTCATAATAAACTTGAGATACTCACTTTTAAGTTGTTCTTTCAACTTATTCACCTCCTCCGATATCTGACTTAAGTAAGCGGTAAATTGCTAAAGCCAAGAATGAGAAGTTCCAACAAAGTAAAAATAAAATATTTTGTAAACTATTATGTTCTAAAATTTGAGGAGATGTAGCAATCAATCCTTGCCCCAATACAACTGGAAGAAATTTTGCAGTCGATATATAGTTTGCTAAGAATGTTCCCAAATTGTAAACTTGAGGAAGCAAAAATAATAGAGGAACAATGGCTGTTTTAAATGTCAAAGCCATAATATAGGCTAGCAGTCCCAACAAAGTCCAAGCTATACTGGCTAAAAATATATAGAACCAAACTCTCCCATTTAGTGAAAAAAGCAATAAGCCATCTTGTCCTAAAACATAATGTGTCATGTTAATCGTAAGGAATATTGATAGAAAGGAAATGGAAAAAGAAAATACAAGCCAAACTAATGTTTTTGAAACTAGGAAAGTACTTCGATTTGTAATAGAGAGGAGGCTTGTACGAATAGCAGAGCATTTATACTCCTCGGCTCCGTAAATTGAGCCTAGGATAATCATAATAAAAACACCAAATAAAGTGACATCAAAACCTAAAAATTCAATAGGAGGTATAGCTTCTGCTAATTCTGGATTTGTCTCTGGTGTAGCATGGATACCAACTGAAACAATTTGAGAAGCACCAATATTTGCTAAAAAAGTTTGAAATACCAGTATCAAGAATAGAACAACATGAGTAGCTCTCTTATAAAGTAATTTCAATATTTCAGAATGAAGAGAGTAAATAAGTGCCATGTCACTTCCCTCCCTCTGTTAAACTAAAGAAGACTTCTTCTAGTGAAGAAAGATTTTTCATCACTTCTTGTAAAGTCCCTTTTATAAGAACTTTTCCTTTATTTATGATGACGACATCATCTGTTACTGCTTCCACTTCCGATAATATATGAGATGATAGCAAGACAGTTTTCCCTTCTTGAGCTTGTTTTTTTATAAACTCTCTAAACCACCGAATTCCTCTTGGATCCAACCCATTAGTCGGTTCATCCAATATCAGATATTGAGGATTTCCTAATAGAGCTGTTGCAATTCCCAAGCGTTGTCCTTCTCCTAATGATAATTTCCCAATTTTAGATTTTTTCTTATGACTAATATCCACCATATCCAAGACTTGCTCAATTCGCTGACTGGATATCCCATTACTAGCAGCAACAATTTTCAAATGTTGATAAACAGTCCGATCATCAGGAGCACCTACACTGTCAAATGAAGCTCCTACAGTCTTTAGAGGAAATTTTAATTCCTTATAAATTTGATCTCCAATTTTGGTAAGACCAGATGTTGCTTTGTCTAATCCTAATAAAATACGTAATGTTGAACTTTTACCAGCTCCATTTGGACCCAGGAAAGCAGTCACTCTACCTGCTTTTGCTTCAAAAGAAATATCTTTTAAAATTTGAGTTTGCCCATACGACTTACATAAATTTTTAATGATAATACTTTGTTCCATGGTGTTCTCCTATTCTATTTAATATTTCTAAAAGTAACTATATCTTACACATTCTTTTTCGGATTTTTTTCAGAATTTAGAGAGTAAAAAAGATTTAAAATTTTGTTTCATTTAATTATCTAGATTTGTGTAAACTTAAAAGCCCGATGTTTCCATCAGGCTTCTTTTTTATCCATGTACACGTTTCATATAGTCTTGATAACTTTCGGTATCCATGAGTTTTTTAGCGTTTTTCACGCGGTCTGCTGTTGGTGGTTTAACCCCTTCGAGGGAATATGGAATTCCCAGTTCACGCCACTTGAACTCACCCATGGTGTGATAAGGTAGAATTTCAAACTTATCCACATTTTTGAGGGTCTTAACGAACTTACCAAGTTCAATCAAGTCATCATCTCTGTCTGTCAAACCTGGAACTAGCACGTGGCGAATCCAGACAGGTTTTCCAATATCTGATAAATACTGGGCACAGGCCAAGATATTTTTATTGGTTTGGCTAGTGACAATCTTGTGCTGTTCTTCGTTGATTTCCTTGATATCCAAAAGAACCAAGTCAGTGACAGCCATGAGTTTGTCAAACTTCTCAAGGTAACGTGGTTTATTACGGAAAGGAAGGGCACAGGTATCCAAGGTACAGTGGATTCCTTGTTCCTTGGCCTTGGTGAAGAGGGCAATCAGGAAATCAATCTGCAAGAGAGCTTCTCCTCCACTGACTGTAATCCCACCCTTATTTCCCCAGAAACCGCGGTAACGCAAGGCCTCTGTCAAGACATCATCTACCGTCCGTTCACGTGATTTATTGGACTCCATAGCCCAAGTGTCAGGGTTATGGCAATACTGGCAACGCATGTGACAGCCCTGCAAAAAGACAATAAAGCGAATACCAGGCCCATCTACTGACCCAAAGCTTTCTGTCGAATGCACCATTCCTGTCACTTGTCCATAATCAATTGTTTCTTCAGACATATCGTTACCTTCCTTGAAAACGTTTTATAGTTTTATTATATCACGACTTGAAGGAAAAACAAGATTTTTGCCTATTTTTTAGAAAGCAATCTGTTTTTCAATTTCATTTTCAATTACTTATCATTTTATTCTTCAAAATCAAAACCATACAAGGTTGCAAAATAGTCCTCAGGACGCTCTGCACGGCGGATTTGACGGGCTTTGCCTTCTTCAGTATAAAGGATTTCCGCAGAACGCAATTTGGCATTGTACTGGTAGCCCATTGAAAAACCGTGAGCACCTGTATCATGAATTACCAGCAAATCACCTATTTCTGTATGAGGCAGTTCGCGATTCACTGCAAATTTATCATTGTTTTCACAGAGTGAACCGACTACATCTACCACCTCAACTGGTCCATCTGGATGTGTCAGATTGGTGATATGGTGGTAGGCTCCGTACATGGCTGGACGCATAAGGTTGACTGCTGATGCATCCACACCTAGATAGGTACGGTAAGTTTTCTTCTTATGAGTGACTCTTGTGACTAAAGCACCGTGAGGTGCCAACATAAAACGACCCAATTCGGTAAAAATCTTGACCTGACCAAGACCTGCTGGCGTAAGAACTTCTTCATACACCTTACGAACTCCCTCACCAATCAAGGCGATATCGTTCGGCTCCTGGTCTGGACGATAATTGACACCAATACCGCCAGAAAGATTGATAAAGTCTAGCGAAATGCCCAACTTTTCCTTGATTTCAACAGCCAATTCAAAAAGCTGACGAGCCAACTCTGGATAATAGAGATGGGTAACAGTATTAGACGCTAGGAAGGAGTGAATTCCAAAAGTCTTGGCTCCTTTTTCCTTCAAGATGGCAAAAGCTTCAAAGAGCTGATCCTTGGTCATGCCAAACTTGGCTTCTCCAGGATTGTCCATGATGTCTGTCCCCAGTTCAAAAACGCCTCCAGGATTGTAACGACAAGAAATGATTTCTGGAATGCCTGCTGCTCGCTCCAGGTGTTCAATATCTTCAAAGGCATCCAAGTTAATGGTCGCACCCAATTCACGCGCATAGGCATATTCCTTATCTGGCGTGTTGTTTGAAGAGAACATAATTTCAGAACCAGGGAAATCCAGTTTATGACTCATCAAAAGCTCTACATAACTAGAGCAGTCCACACCACAGCCTTCCTCTTGGAGAATTTTCAAGATAGCTGGTGTTGGAGTAGCCTTAACTGCAAAATATTCCTTAAAGCCCTTATTCCACGAAAAGGCTTGGTTGACAGCTCTTGCCTTCTCACGAATTCCCTTCTCATCATACAAGTGAAAGGGAGTCGGGAACTCGGCAACAATCTTTTCTAAGTCTTCTTTATTGATAAATGGTGTTTTCATAAGTTTCCTTCTATTCTATTTGCAAAGAAAGGCTGGGACAATCGTTCCAACCTTTAGTTCTATCTCTTATTTATCTTCGTCAAAGATATTACCAACCTCAACATCGATGGCTTGGTTCTTGACATCAATATTGGTTACCTTCAAGAGTGACTTGTAGTCAAACTGCTTTTCGCGTTCTTCTTGGGCATTGTCCGCAAAGACCGCTACACCTGCCAATTCTGAATCAAACTCACGCAAAAGGCTGATCATCCCATTGACAGTTCCGCCACCTTTCAAGAAGTCATCCACAATCAAGACACGGCTGCCTGCCTTGAGACTACGTTTTGAAAGGAACATTTTCTCAATGCGGTCACCACTTGAACCGGATACATAGTTGACGCTGACAGTTGAACCTTCGGTAATTTTCAGGTCACGGCGCACAATAACAAAAGGAACATTGAGGACATTGGCAACTGCATTTGCAAGTGGAACACCCTTAGTCGCTACTGTCATAACCGCATCAATTTTTTGGTCCATAAAGCTCTTGGCAATAATGCGACCAATATTTTTCAAGATAGCTGGTGTGCTAAGCAAATCAGACAGGTAGATATAGCCACCTGGCAAGATGCGGTCACTTTCTGACAGCTTGGCACGCAAGTCCTCAACCATTTCCTTGGCATCATGGCTTGAGATTGATGGTGTAAAAATGACACCACCACCAGCACCAGTTACTGTCTGGATATGACCGATTTCAATTTCCTCAAAGGCGCGTTTGATAATGACGATATCCTCTGAGATGGATGATTTAGCAGATTCATACTTTTCAGCAAAAGTATTGAGACTAGTTAGTTTATAAGGATTATTAATCAAATAGTTGGAAATGACAACCATCCGATCACTTCTTCTTAATTTCATTTCTATTTCCCACTTCATTTAATTTTGATATTTTATCTATTATACCATATTCACATAAAAAACGAACATTCTTATTCTAAAAATGCTCGTTTTTCTTAAATTATTAATCTAAATCTGGTTTATAGAAGGAACGATTGTCCATAGCGAAGATTTTATTGGTCATCTCTCCTTTATCCACCAAAGCAAGAGCTGTTGACATCATCATCATGCTTGCATCCAGATTATCAATCATATGGATAATCTCTGCTTCCATAATGCGTGGACGGACTGGACTTCCATACTCAAGCAAGCCATGGTGACTAAGGATGACGTGACGAAGCAGAACGACTTCTTCCTTGGTATCATCAATACCGAGTTCCATCACTGTCTTGGTAATTTCGCTATCAATCAAAGCAATATGCCCAAGGAGATTACCTCGCACTGTGTACTCGGTCTGGTCTGGCCCCGTCAACTCGATAACTTTGGCCAAGTCGTGCAACATAATCCCTGCATAGAGCAGACTCTTATTGAGCTGAGGATAGACTTCGCTAATAGCATCTGCCAAACGCACCATGGTCGCCGTATGATAAGCCAAACCCGTTTCAAAGGCATGGTGATTAGTCTTGGCAGCTGGATAGGAGTAAAATTCCTTATCATATTTGGTGTAGAGCTTTCGGACAATCCGTTGCCAAACAGGATTTTCAATTTTAAAAATCATTTGCGACATGTAGTCACGGATTTCCTTGACATCAACTGGCGACTTGACCTTGAAATTAGCCGGGTCATTGGGTTCACCAGGCTGAGGCAGGCGAAGGGTAATTTGATTGACTTGAGGGGTGTTGTTATAAACTTCTCGGCGTCCTTTCATGTGGACAACCTTACCTGCGGTAAAGGCCTCAACGTTATGAGGTTGGGCATCCCAGAGTTTCCCTTCAATCTCGCCACTATCATCTTGGAAGGTAAAGGCTAGGTAGTTTTTCCCAGCTCGAGTTTGCCTCAGGTCAGCTGACTTGATTAGGTAAAAGCCTTCAAATAGCTCATCTTTTTTCATGTGACTAATCTTCATATTCTTCCTCATCTTCTTGGAAATGGAGTAGATCAAGCGCAGGCTCACCTTCTGACAACTCAATGTGACGGAGCGTCCGCTCGATAGCTGTGGTACGACGGTTTAATAATTCATCAATATTGCCAGAGGCATGTTGGAGGTGTTTTTGTGCCTTGACCAGAATGCCACCAAACTTACCAAACTCGGTCTTAACACTGGCAAGAGTCTTGCTGATATGGTCGGCACTCTTTTGGATATTGAGAGTCTTGAAGCCAACTGATAGGGAATTGATGAGAGCTGATAGGGTACTTGGACCTGCGACAATAATCTGCTCCTCCCGTCTCAAGTCATCAAAGAAGAGCGGATTGCGGACGATTTCTGAGTAGAGACCTTCTGTCGGAACAAACAAAACTCCAAAATTGGTAGTCCGAGGTGGTGCTATGTACTTGTTCCTGATATCCTTGGCAAAGCGCTTGACGCTTGCTAAAAGCGACTTACGACAGCGTTCGATTTCGTCCTTGTCACCTGCTTCATAGGCTTCTTCCAAGCGGTAATAATCTGCCAGTGGAAACTTAGAGTCAATTGGTAGGTAGACGTATTCCTGGTCTCCTTGTCCGGGCAACTTGATGGCATACTCCACTCGCTCACTAGAGTTTTCAACTGTTGCATATTCTCGTTCATACTGGGCAGGAGTCATGATGTCTTCGATGATTTGCCCCAGTTGCAATTCTCCCAGAATCCCTCGTGTTTTGGTTCCAGAGAGAACCTTGTTGAGGGCGCCGACATCACGGGCAACTGTCTGCATTTCTCCAAGACCACGATTGACAGACTCCAGTTGTTTGGAAACTGTCTCAAAGGAAGCCTGCAAGCGTGTCTGCAAGGTTTTTTCTAGTTTTTCCTCGACTGTTTGGCGCATTTGTTCTAGACGTTGCTCATTGGATTCCTGTAGGGCTTGAAGACGTTGGTCGGTCTTGTCTCTGGTTTGGAGGAGATTCTCAGTCATTTCTTGACGTACCTGAGTTAAGCCTTGGTGCAACTCGATTCGAACTTCTTGCAAACGATCGCTGACAGCCACTTCCAAATCTTTTTGATCTAGCTGACTGGCTTGTCTGGCTTGTTCAAAGCGGTAATCCAACTGGTCTGACAAGTGATCTGCCTGATCCTCCAAGCTCTTACTGAGATGTTTTTCCTGCTTATCCTGTCTTTGCCAAATCAGAAAGAGGCCAGCTAGGTTGGCAATCAATAATAGAACAAGTAAACTTTCCATTCTACCTCCTGTCCTTACTATGTAGCACAACCACATAGCCATCTGGGCAAGTCACCGACACTTCCCTATCTATATATTCGTTAGAAGCGTACACTTTTTTAAAGAAAAAATTTTCCTCTGTCAACTCATACTTAGCACCGAGAATAGTCAGCTGGCTATCCCGAACTGGCATAAAGGCTAGATAGTCATAGTCTAAACGAGGTTCTAACTGACTGGTCCCTTCTGGACAATAGGCAATCAAATTTTGCCCATCTTCAATCGCTATCTGGCGCATATAGGGAGCCAACTTAGGATTGCTAGGTAGAAAGACGTTAGCTAGCATATGATCAATACGACCACCCAAAGCACCGAAAATAGTGACCGCAGCCTGAGGATTTTGCTCAAAGATGGTTAAGAGAGCCAGTTCCAAATCTGTATCATCTTTTTCTGGTCGGGCTTGGACAAAATGCTGGGCACGTTTTTGAATCACCTGTCGCTCTTCTTCCGTCACAGAATCAAAATCTCCGACTGCTAGAGCAAGAGGCAAATCTTCTTCCAAGACCCAGAGAGAACCTCGATCCACACCGACAAATCTATCAAAGTCCGTCCGGTAATGACCGCGGTCTCCGCCAGCAAAAACAGCAACCCTAGTCCAGTTGTTTTCTGAGAGTTTGTACTCGCTCATTGACTTCTCCCTTAAAGACATAGGAACCTGCTACAAAAACAGTCGCACCAGCTTCTTTGGCCAGAGCAATAGTTTGGTCATCAATCCCGCCATCCACTTCGATTTCAAAGTTCAAGCCTTTTTCCTTACGAAGTGCAACCAACTCACGAACCTTATCCATGGTTTCTGGCAGAAAGGCTTGCCCACCAAAACCTGGATTAACCGTCATGACTAAAACTTGGTCAACTAGATGAAGGACGTGCTTGATAGCTTCAACTGGTGTGCCAGGATTGATAACAACTGAAGGCTTAACTCCGAGTGAACGAATTTTTTGGAGGGCACCATGAATATGGGGTGTTGCTTCCACATGGATGCTGATGATATCCGCTCCCGCACGCGCAAAGTCTTCTAAATGATGCTCAGGATTAGCTACCATCAAGTGGCAGTCAAAGACCATCTTGCTATGAGGGCGAAGAGCTTCGACCACACCTGCACCAAAACTGATTTGTGGCACAAAGTGCCCATCCATGATATCGATATGGGCATATTCTGCCCCAGTTGCTTCTAGGCGTTTGATTTCACGTTCAAAGTTGGCATAATCTGCTGCCAGAATTGACGGAGCAATCTTGTATTGAGACATAGGTTTCTCCTTATTTTGGAATTTTTTTGCTGACTTTTTTATAGGTTTCTCTGCGATTTTCAATCTCACTGAGGAATTGCAGGTAGTTGTCAAAACGGAAGGTGGCAATGGCACCCTCTTCTACTGCCGGCTTCACTGCACAGGACGGCTCATGGGTATGGGTACAAGTGCGGAACTTACAGTCGCGACTGACACTAGCAATCTCCGGAAAGGCCTGGTTTAGCTCTTCAGCACTTGATACTTCATAATCTAGCGACGAAAAACCTGGTGTATCTGCGATTTTGCCACCATTGAGATTGTAAAAACTAACAGCTCGAGTAGTATGGCGACCACGGCCTAGACTATCAGAGATTTCTCCCGTCTCTAGATTGAGGTCAGGTGCAATTTTATTAAGTAGGGTTGACTTCCCAACACCTGTCTGCCCCATAAAGACTGTCACTTTGGCTGTCAACAAGGGTAAGAGTTCCTCTTTACTAGTCACAAAATCGTAACCAATAGCACGATAAGTCTTCTCGTAAAAATCCAGTTCTCCCCCATCTTCCAGTAAGTCCATCTTGGAAATATAGACGATAGGATGAATGACCTTATGCTCTAAAAGAACCAAGAAACGATCCAGCAAGTTGCTATTAAAGTCAGGTTCTTTAACGGACATAATGACAACGGCTTGGTCAATATTGACAATGGGTGGACGAACCAGACTATTTTTTCGTTCGTGAATTTTGAGGATATAACCTTCGGAATTTTCCTCTGCAGAAAAATCTACCCAATCCCCAACATAGGGTGTGTGGCCTTTTTTACGAAAATTCCCACGCGCGCGTGTTTGATAAACCTTGCCTTCACTCTCCACATAGTAGAAACCCGCCAAAGCTTTAATGATTTGTCCCTGCATCTTAGAGTCCTTGTCCTTTAAGCGCATCTGCTAGACTGGCAAATTCTGCCAAGCTGAGAGCTTCTCCACGTACAGATGGTGACAAGCCTGCTTGATCCAAAGCCTTGGTCAGTTTGTCCTTGATTTCCTCAGTTTTCCCAAAGTAACCCGTCAAGTTATTCCACAAGGTCTTACGACGATGAGTAAAACTAGCCTTGGAAACTTTAAAGAAGAAGTTCTCATCTTTTACTGCTACAGCAGGTTCTGGACGCCGCACCATTTTTAAGATAGCTGAATCTACGTTTGGCGCTGGCACAAAGACCGTACGAGGCACGATAAAGGCAACCTTGGCAGTCATATAATACTGAACTGCAATTGACAAGCTACCGTAAGCCTTGGTATTTGGCTTAGCAGAGATACGATCTGCCACTTCTTTTTGCATCATGACCACAAACTCACTAAAAGGAATCCCACTCTCGATTAAGTGCATGAGAATAGGCGTCGTGATGTAGTAAGGTAAATTAGCCACTACCTTGATTGGCAGGTCAGGATTTTTGAAATTCTGGATATGTTGCGCCAAATCAACTTTGAGAATGTCCTCGTTGACTACGGTAACATTGTCAAAATCACGCAAGGTATCTGCCAAAATCGGTACCAAACGATGGTCAATTTCAAAGGCCATGACCTCTGCTGCACGCTCAGCCAGAAACTCGGTCAAGGCACCAATCCCTGGCCCGATTTCGATGACATTAACCTGGTCATCAATCTCAGCCGTATCCACGATTTTTTGAAGAATATTGGTATCCGTCAAGAAATTTTGCCCGAAGGACTTTTTAAAGGTAAAACCGTGACGCTCCAGCACTGCCTTGGTCACGCTGTAATCTGCAATTCTCATCTATTCTCTTTTCTAATATGAACGACGATATATCCAAACAAAATCATTTCCTCTAGAGCCCTGATGAATCAGGTCTTTTAAATAAACATTTGGATTCGTCAATTCTTTTGTTTCGGTATTATAACTTGTTACTGTCTGCCCACCATGTCGTAGAAGCCATTCCGTATCCAATCTAGGCAGATATCTGTCCTTTTGAAGAAAACTACAAAACTCCTCAACTGTCATATCCTTCGGGACATCAAGATCCATCTGATGAGAGAAAACATCATCCCCCATGCAGATAGATTCTCTATCAACTCGTATTTTCATTTCACTCTTTCCTTGTAAACATCTATTTAAATATTATCAAAGTGAATCCCCTGACATAAATCTACTTACTTATATTGTAACACATTCCCCTTACATTTGGGGTCTGCTTAGCTGTTCTCATAAGATTTCATGGTTTCTTCCACTTCTGCCAAGGTAATCCCAAACAACTCTAGGCGTTTGAGGAGTTGCTTGCCGTTGGAATAGCCGATTCGGAGAGCCTCTCCTAAATATTCTCGTCGCTTACGGCTATCTGCTCCTGCTAGAAAACCAAGGCGAATCAAGTCGGTACGACTGATGTCAAACTGACTCTCATGTTCAAATTGTTCTGTCACCTGAGCTAGAGCCGTTTTCAGATCTTTATAGCTGGCATGCTCAATTCCCAGAGACCGCCCCTTGGTCTTGGACTTGGGAACAGCTTCATCTCGTTTGAGGAAGGCATGCTGAACTGTTGGGATGGCCGTCATAATCATGCGGCGAATCCGCTCCCCATTAAAATCTGGGTCTGTAAAGACAATGACTCCATGAAGCTCATGTAGACGCTGAATACGTGCAATATCTTGCTCATTGATGGCAGAACCTCGTGTCTCATAGGTCTCTACATCGAAATAACGTTTGAGATTGGCCGTATCATCGCGACCTTCGACCACGATGACTTGAGAAATTTTTTCTTTCATTACTTGCTGTCCAATCCAAAAATTCGCTCAGCATTTGCGGTCGTTGACGCTGCTAACTCCTCGGTCGTCATGTCACGCAAATCAGCGATAAAGTCAACCACATAGCGTGTGTAGGCTGTTTTATTTTCTCGACCACGCTTGGGTACAGGTGCTAAGTAAGGCGCATCCGTTTCCACCAAAATCTTGTCTAAAGGAAGTTCTCTAGCAGCTTCTTGGATATCAGTTGCCTTCTTGAAAGTCACCACTCCTGAAAAGGAAATGGTCATACCAAGCTCGACAAACTTCTCTGCCCATTCAAGAGTTCCCGAGAAAGAATGCATAATGCCACCTCGGGAACCAACTCCCTCGCTCTTGATAATCTCATAGGTATCTTCCAGCGCATCGCGGGTGTGAACCACAAAAGGCAAATCCAAGTCCTTAGATAGCTGAATCTGACGGCGAAAAACCTGTTCCTGTACCTCTTTTGGCGCTGTCATCCAATGATAATCCAAACCAATCTCACCTAAAGCAACAACCTTGGGATGCTTGAGCTTATCAAGCAAGTAGGCTTCAATCTCCTCCGTGTAAGTCCCTGCTTCTGTCGGATGCCAACCAATAGTCGCATAGAGCTGGTCATACTCATCTACCAACTCCAAGGCACGCTCAATCGTCGGTTTATCAAAACCCACAATATTCATCTGTGTCACACCCATCTCAGCAGCCAAGGCAATTTCTTCTGCCTCACGACCTGCAAATTCTTCTACATTCAAGTGTGTATGTGTATCAAAAATCATCTCTTCTAACCTCGTTTTCTATCTACTATTATACCAAAAAACTGTCCTCTCTCCTCATCTGGAAAAAATATTCTAAAATCCATCGTCCTCTCTTGACGCTATTTTCTCAAAGCAGTATAATAGCACTTATTGAAATTTTCAGTAAAGGAAAATACCATGTTTACAAAATTAAAACAGACTTTTATCGGTCGTCCTCTCAAGTCCTTAACCGAAGGCGAGGGAGGTCTGCTGGGAAAAATGCAGGCCTTGGCCATGTTGTCAAGCGACGCTCTATCTTCCATTGCCTATGGGCCTGAGCAAGTAGTCCTCGTCTTGGCTAGTCTCTCTCCTCTTGCGATATGGTGGAGTCTTCCTATCGGCCTCTTTGTCCTCCTGCTCCTAGCTAGCCTGACCGTCTCCTACCGTCAAATCATCCATGCCTACCCTCAAGGAGGAGGGGCCTATATGGTTACTCGAGAAAATCTATCTCCCGAACTTGGCTTAATTGCTGGAGGTAGTCTGCTGGTTGACTACATGCTGACTGTGGCGGTATCGGTGTCATCTGGAGCCGATGCTATCACAGCAGCTCTCCCTGCTCTCCACCCTTACAACCTCCACATTTCCATTTTTCTAGTTTGTTTGCTTATGCTCTTGAATTTACGGGGCTTAAAAGAATCTGCCAGTTCACTGATGATTCCTGTCTATCTCTTTATCATCAGTACTGTCTTTCTCTTGCTCTATGGAATCTTTCAACTAGTAACTGGTTCTCTCAGCTATCAGGCAACTTCTCCTATCGGGCATGCTGTACCGAGTCTGTCTATCGTTCTCATTCTAAGAGCCTTTACCAGTGGTTCTGCCTCTCTGACAGGGGTTGAAGCTATTTCAAATGCCGTTCCCTTTTTCAAGGCTCCGAAAGAAAAGAATGCAGCTCAGACCTTGACCATCATGTCACTGATTTTAGGTTTTCTGTTTGCTGGTATTACCTTCCTAAACTACTGGATGGGAATTATGCCGCAACACGGAGAAACCATCCTCTCACAGATGGCTCAAGGTATCCTTGGTAATTCCTTCTTAGGCCACCTTGGCTATTATACCTTCCAATTCTCCACAGCCTTAATTTTGGCCGTAGCTGCAAATACCGGCTTTTCGGCCTTCCCTATGCTAGCTTACAATATGGCTAAAAACAAATACATGCCCCATCTCTTTATGGAAAAAGGAGACCGCCTAGGCTACTCCAATGGAATTTTAACTCTGGCTTTTGGGGCTATGATTCTTCTTCTCATTTTTAATGGCAACACCGAACGCTTGATTCCTCTTTATACTATCGGGGTTTTCGTTCCCTTTGCCCTTTCTCAGACTGGGATGATTCGTCATTGGAAAAAGGAAAAAGGAGCAAATTTCTTAAAACCTGCCCTTGCCAATATCCTTGGAGCTATCATTTGCTACGCTATCGTGCTAATCCTGCTCTTTTTCCGTCTCAGTGATATCTGGCCTTTCTTCCCGATTATTCTCGTACTCACCCTACTCTTCTTGGCGATTCACAGTCATTACCAAAAAGTGGCCCAACAACTACGACTCTATGAAGGCATCGAAAAACGTACCTACGATGGAAATCTAGTTCTGGTCCTAGTAGGGAATGTCACCCGTGTAAGTGTCGGAGCCATTAACTACGCTCAAAGTATCGGAGATGAAGTCCTAGCCATGCACATTTCTACTAAGGAAACAGCAGAGAAAGACCAAGAAATTCTCCAAGAATTTGCCGATTACTTCCCAACCATTACTCTGAAAAATATCAAAACCAGCTACCGCGACATCATCACGCCTACTGTCAAGTATGTCAAACGTATTTCCGAGGATGCCCAGAAAAAGAACTATACAGTCACTGTTCTGGTACCCCAGTTTATCCCTAATAAACCTTGGCAAAATATCCTGCACAATCAGATGAGTCTCAAACTCAAATACGCCCTTCGTTGGCACCAAGACGTCGTTGTCGCTAGCTACTCTTATCACTTAAAAGAATAAAGAAAAGGCCCTACCAGAAGCAAGAAGCTCTGGTAAGGCCTTTTTCTGAATCCAGTCACTATGCTTATACTCAATGAAAATCAAAGAGCAAACTAGGAAGCTAGCCGCGGGCTGCTCAAAACACTGCTTTGAGGTTGTAGATAAAACTGACGAAGTCAGCTCAAAACACTGTTTTGAGGTTGCAGATAGAACTGACGAAGTCAGTAACCATATATACGGTAAGGCAACGCTGACGTGGTTTGAAGAGATTTTCGAAGAGTATTAACTGAAAAGCATGACTAGGAATATTATTGAATATGGTTAGCTAAATCTTCCTGAGCTTTTTTATTTGACTCAGCTTTTTCTTTCAGCCATTTTTCATAGAGTTCTTGATACTGTTTAGCAGTGACTGGCTCTTTTTGCAATTCAACATATTTGTAGTTGTCCGCATTTCCTTTATGACCGACGAATGAGAATGGACCTGTAAACGGTACAGTCTTACGGAAGATTGGGTTAGCTCCACCACTTTGAACTGGTAGGAAGAGGGCACTATCTGTCAACCAAGCTTGGGCTTCAGCATATTTTTCATAGCGAGCCTGAGTATCTGTGATTTCTGCATCAGCCTGATCCAAGAGTTTCTTGTAGTCAGGAAGGCCAATCTTGTCCTTGACTTCCTTGTCTTTTCCTTCAGACAAGCCCATGTTTTTCAACTGAGAACCTGTCTCTGGATCAAGAATCGCTAGGTAAGTCTTAGGATCTGAGTAATCTCCACCCCATCCTGAGATGTCGATATCGTAGTCTTTTTGTTCTGCTGTATCTGCAAAGTAGGTTGCTTGGTCTTTTTCATCTGGAGAAAGTTGGATAACGTCGATAACTACATTCTCCTTACCAAGAGTTTCTTCCACTGTTTGTTTGAAAGATCCAGCCTGTTGCACATCTAATTTAGCAGTCTGGTCAACTGGCATATCCAAATGAATTGGGAAGGTTACTCCCTGTGCTTGCAGACTTTCTTTAGCCTTGGCAAATTTTTCTTTGGCCTTGTCAGGGTTCAAGAAGGCTTGCTTACCATCGTTTAGATTGATATTTGCCCAATCTTTACCGTAATTGACAATTTTTTCATTGACAATATCACCGAAGTTCTTATCACCAACTTGGACAAAGTTACTTGGTGTAATCGTGTTACGCAAGATACGGTCTGCTCCATCTTCACCATTTGTCTGCGCTGCATAAGCATGACGGTCAAAGGCAAAGTTGATAGCCTGACGGAAATCTTTATTTTGCATAGCTGCGCGTGAATCTGTCTTTTCCTTATCAGACTGTTTCATAGTCTGCTTGTAGCTTTGACGATTCACGTTGAAAAGATAATAGAAAGTAACTGAGTTTTGTGGTGTATAGGTAATCTTGTCCTCATTTCCCTTCTTGAGTTCAGCAAAGACTGAACTTGTTGGGAAGATACGACCATCTGTATAGTTACCATCCAAGAAACCTCTAGCAATGCTGTCTTGGTCAGAACCGTCAAAGAAAGAGAGTTTCACTTTCTCAATTTTGACCTTGTCCTTATCCCAGTAATTAGGGTTTTTGTCAAGTTCAATCAAAGATTTGGATGTGAATGATTTAAATAAGTAAGGACCATTTGACAAGATACTTGATGGTGTCACACTTCCAAAGTCATCTCCCTGAGACTTCAAGAAGGCTTCATTTACAGGACTAAGGATACTTGCTGTTGTTTTAGAGTTCCAATAAGTCTCAGGTTGGTTGAGAGTGTATTGTAGCGTGTAATCATCCACTGCCTTAACACCAACAGTTCCAAAATCAGATGATTTTCCTTCAACATAGTCTGCTAGCCCCTTGATAGAGTCTTGTACCAAGTACAAGTTTTCAGCTTTTTTATCAGCCGCATACTTGAGACCTGTCACAAAGTCATGAGCCGTTACATC
Source organism: Streptococcus mitis (assembly GCF_905187495.1). Taxonomy (GTDB): domain Bacteria; phylum Bacillota; class Bacilli; order Lactobacillales; family Streptococcaceae; genus Streptococcus; species Streptococcus mitis_CU. The sequence goes on from NZ_CAJJIB010000029.1 coordinate 39,653, forward strand.
TGCATACTCTTCTCCTTCAGAAGTGTACCATTTAGCCCCCTGACGGATTTTATAAGTGTAGGTCAAACCATCTTTTGACACTGTCCATGACTCAGCCATAGATGGGATGAGATTGCCATACTGGTCATTTTCCAACAACCCATCAATCAAGTTGGTTGTGATACTAGATGTTGAGTCTCGAGTAGAGGTAATATAATCCAAGGTATCTGGGTTGCTAACAAAGATATAAGAGTAAGTCTTGTCTGCATTACTTGATTGGGAAGACCCACATGCCGCTAGAGCTAGACCTGCTGTCAAAGCCATAGCTCCAAAAAGCATAACTTTTGATTTCTTCATGATTATTCTCCATTTTTTACTATATGTGAAATATTATACACTATTTGAGCAAAAATATAAAGCCTTTTTAACTTTTTTACAAAAATAAAAATCAGTAGACTCGAGTTCCTACTGATTTTTGTTATGGTTCGTTTGGATTATGCAGCCAAAACTTTGCGTCCTTTACGACGACGAGCTGCCAATACGCGACGACCGTTTTTAGTTGACATACGGTTACGGAATCCGTGTTTGCGCGCACGACGAAGTTTACTTGGTTGATAAGTACGTTTCACGATGAATACCTCCTCATAGATTTTGTATTCGTTTAGCCGGCTATAAAGTGATCAGTTACTAAACATACTTTACTATTCTATCTGATTCTTTCACTTTTGTCAATAGCTCAAGGCAAATGTTTCCAGCTTTTTGGCGCTTTTTCGAATGTAAGCCCTATCTACGATACTGTTTCAAGAAACGAGTCATCTTTTCTTGGATTTGGGCCAGTTCATCAACACGAGGAAGATAAACGATACGGAAGTGGTCTGGTTCCTGCCAGTTAAAGCCTCGACCATGAACCAAGAGAACCTTTTCCTGTTTCAAGAAATTAAGGACAAATTGCTCATCATCATCGATACGGTACATATTGCGATCGATTTTAGGGAAGATATAGAGTCCAGCCTTAGGTTTAACCGCAGACAAACCTGGAATATCTTGAATGGCATTGTAGATGAAATTTCTTTGCTCGTAAATTCGTCCACCAGGAAGAAGCAATTCATCAACTGATTGGTGACCACCCAAGGAAGTTTGTACGACTTGTTGGGCCAAAACGTTAGAGCAAAGGCGCATATTGGATAGCATATTGAGCCCTTCGATATAGCCCTTGACATGAGTCTTAGGTCCAGACAAGACCATCCAACCCACACGGAAACCAGCGATACGGTGGGATTTTGACAGACCATTCATGCTGACACAGAAAACATCTGGTGCCAGGCTCGCCACAGGCGTATGCACATGTCCATCCATGACCATGCGGTCGTAAATTTCATCCGCAAAGATAATCAAATCGTTTTGACGGGCAATCTCAATAATTTCCAGCAAGAGTTCCTTAGGATAAAGGGCTCCAGTTGGGTTGTTTGGATTGATAAGGACGATTGCCTTGGTATTAGAAGTGATTTTTGACTTGATATCGTCAATATCTGGGTACCATTCTGCAGCTTCATCACAGATATAGTGAACGGCATTTCCTCCAGCTAGGCTGACAGCCGCTGTCCAAAGGGGATAGTCTGGCATTGGCACCAAGACCTCGTCTCCATTGTCCAAAAGCCCCTGCATGGACATGACAATCAACTCACTGACACCATTTCCAAGGTAGATATCATCAATATCTACGTTTGGGAATTTCTTCAATTGGCAATACTGCATGATAGCCTTACGGGCTGAGAAAATCCCTTTGGAGTCAGAATATCCTTCACTATCACGCGCATTCATAATCAAGTCATGAATGACCTCGTCTGGCGCTGTAAAGCCAAATTCTGCTGGATTTCCTGTATTCAGACGTAAAATCTTTTCTCCGTTTGCTCGCATCCGCATGGCTTCTTCCAAAACAGGACCACGGATATCATAAGCAACATGCTCTAACTTACTAGACTTGTTATATTCTTTCATCTTGTTTCCTCAATTCATCGAGATAGTAACATTATACCACTAGAAAGGGATTGCGACAAGTTTACTGAAATGTGTTATTAAAATCCTACAGAATAAAAACCTCGCTAAAAGCGAGGCCAAGACAGGGGAGATAGCAGGTATTTTGCGAAAGTCACATCACATACCAAAAGATAAACCTAGAAAAAGCAAGCCTAAAAAGGAGTCATAAAGAAGATTGAACATGAGGAAAAGTCCCCATATCATCAAGTAATCCCAACGCCCACTTCGTTTAGCGACTAGGAATAATACCAAATGGTAGAGTAAATGAAAGACTAAAAAGCCAACAAAACCTGGATAGAGAAGCGGAATTAGCTTCTCTAATTGCCAGATCATGATAACTTCTAGCAAGACTGAAACTAGGATGATTCCATAATAAAGGAAATTTGAATTTTTTGTTTCTTGAAAAGCGTTTTTCATCATTCTCCCTCCCTTCACTTCTTTCCTGCTATCCTTTCTTTTATTTTATCATATATTTATATAGATTTTAATCGCTAACATTCTTTTGAAAAATACTTTTTTTGCTTTACTTCTATAGTGAAAAGGTTTACAATTATAGTAAGAAAATTTCAGGAGGTTTCATTATGGCACAACGTTACCAAAATATCATGGTCGCAATCGATGGTTCTAAAGAAGCAGACTTGGCTTTTGTCAAGGGAGTTCATTCTGCTCTACGAAACGACGCTAAACTCACCATCGCACATGTCATTGACACACGCGCACTCCAAAGCGTATCCACCTTTGATGCTGAAGTTTACGAAGAACTCCAAGTCGACGCTGAAAGTTTGATGAAAGAGTACGAAAAACGTGCTAAAGATGCTGGTGTGGCAGATGTTCATATCGTCATTGAAATGGGAAATCCAAAAACTCTACTGGCACGTACTATTCCCGATGCTGAGGAAGTGGACCTCATCCTCGTTGGCGCAACTGGTCTCAACGCCTTTGAACGCCTCTTGGTCGGTTCTTCATCTGAATACATCCTCCGCCATGCTAAGGTTGATTTGCTGGTTGTGAGAGAACAAGAAAAAACCTTATAATCACAAAGAAAAGGAGCTCAGCGCTCCTTTTTGTTTACTATTTATACTAACGTCAACGTCGCCTTGCCGTATATATGTTACTGACTTCGTCAGTTCTATCTGCAACCTCAAAACACTGTTTTGAGCTGACTTCGTCAGTTTCATCTACAACCTCAAAGCAGTGCTTTGAGCAGCCTGCGGCTAGTTTCCTAGTTTGCTCTTTGATTTTCATTGAGTATTATTTCTCTCTTTATGGCGTTCATAAGCCTTGAGCTGGCGCTGCAGTTCCTTTTTAATAGCAGGTTCTGGAGCATATTTTTCTTCCCAATCATCTGGTTTTAAGATTTTATGGGTCACTGGATCAAAATGAGCCTTGCCATCTGGAAAAATTTTCCCCATATTGGCCTGATGGACGATATCAAAAATACGTTCTGGGTCCACCCCCATCAAAACAAAGCTACCATAGGTAAAATAAAGCGTGTCAATCAGGGCATCCACCTGCCCTACCAAATCTTGCTGGGCAGGTGTCTTCTTGGCTACTTTCTCTGCTGCCTTATCAAGAGCCTGATGAAGTTGCGATAGAGCTTGACCAAAGTCCTCTTCAGAAGGACTGGCAGCTCGAACAAACTCCACCAATTCTTCTATTTTAAAGCCAGCCCTGTGGGTTGCACCTTCTACATCCCAAGCTCGAGGTTCTTCTTGGGTTCGTTCATCCATCATGTGGTGGAAGGTCTTGACCTTATTGAAATGATAGTCACGGCTGACAAAGACTTTTTCTGAAGCCAAAACACCAAAATGTTCCAAGGCCTTGTGGATTCCGTCTTGCTGATTGCTGGTGGTGATGTGTTTGGCAACTTCCTTGACACTGCTACTACCATTTCCCATAGCAACTGACATACCGACACCAGCCAGCATTTCAAGGTCGTTATCCGAATCACCAAAGGCCATCACTTGGTTGAGGTCAAAACCATATTCTTTCCCAACTCGTCGAATGCCTTCCAATTTAGAATTTCCTTGATTGATGACATCCGCTGCAAAAGGATTGCTACGTGTCAATTTCAAGTCTTCAAAATCAGCTGCTGCCTTCTCAGATTCTTCTGGCGTCATCAGCATCAAGACTTGGTAGATAGGCTGATTCATTAGATCAAGCAGGTCTTCTTCCTTTTGGGGAACAACCTTGCTGACCATACGATTAAAGGAATAACTCACTGTCCGAGTTAAAACAGAGGGAACGAAGCGACTGATTCGTTGGGAAAAAGAACCCAGACCAAAGGACATGATTTTAGAACCCAGCATAGCATCCTTGGTCCCTAGGGCAATCTCCTTGCCCTCTTTTTTAGCATACGTAATGAGCTGGCGCAAATGTAACTTGGAAATTGGGCTCGTGAACAAGACTCTGTCTTTAGTAAAGATATACTGGCCATTGTAGGTTACCGCAAAGTCCAGATCCAAATCGTCCATCAATTCCTTAACAAAAAAAGGTCCTCGCCCTGTCGCTACACCGACAAGTACCCCTTGCTCTTTGACGATTTTAATCGCGTCCTTAGTGGATTTCAAAACACTCTTGCGATCGTTGACCAAGGTTCCATCGATATCAAAAAAAACAGCTTTGACTTCCATCCTGTCCCAATCTCCCCTTTTGTGATACAATGATTATACCACATTTCAGAAAGAGTGAGTAAATCATGCCTAAGAAAATCCTTGTTTTACATACGGGTGGGACTATTTCCATGCAGGCCGATGCTTCTGGCGCTGTTGTGACGAGTTCGGATAATCCCATGAACCATGTGTCCAATCCCCTCGAAGGAATCCAGGTCCACGCCCTAGACTTTTTTAACCTGCCAAGCCCTCATATCAAGCCCAAGCATATGCTGGCCCTCTACCAAAAAATCAAAGAGGAAGCAGATAACTACGATGGAGTGGTGATTACACACGGAACCGACACTTTAGAGGAAACAGCTTATTTCCTTGATACCATGGAAGTTCCCCACATGCCCATCGTTCTAACAGGGGCCATGCGCAGCTCCAACGAACTTGGTAGTGATGGTGTTTATAACTATCTGAGTGCTTTGCGGGTAGCTAGCGATGACAGAGCTGCTGATAAAGGAGTTTTGGTTGTTATGAACGATGAAATCCACGCTGCCAAGTATGTTACCAAAACACATACGACCAACGTCAGCACCTTCCAGACTCCAACACACGGGCCACTTGGTCTGATTATGAAACAGGAAGTACTCTACTTTAAAACAGCTGAACCTCGTGTTCGCTTTGATCTTGATCACATACAAGGCTTAGTCCCTATCATCTCTGCTTATGCTGGTATGACAGATGAGCTGATTGATATGCTGGATTTAGATCAATTGGACGGTTTGATTATCCAAGCCTTCGGAGCTGGTAATATTCCCAAAGAAACGGCTCAAAAATTAGAAAGCCTTCTGCAAAAAGGAATCCCAGTCGCCCTGGTTTCACGATGCTTTAACGGTATCGCTGAGCCTGTTTATGCCTACCAAGGTGGGGGCGTGCAGTTGCAAAAATCTGGTGTCTTCTTTGTTAAAGAACTCAACGCCCAAAAAGCCCGCCTAAAGCTCCTCATTGCCCTCAATGCCGGACTAACAGGACAGGCTTTGAAAGACTATATGGAAGGGTAAGTCTCTCCTCTAAAAACAAATCAGGAAATCTCCACGATTCCCTGATTTTTTCTATTTACGTTTTCGTGTTGAGCGACGTTCTGTCAAACCATGAGGTAAGAGAACTTCACGTTCTTCCAACTCTTCCTTGTGCATAATCTTAGTCAGCATACGCATGCTAATAGCACCAAGGTCATAAAGAGGTTGGGCAATAGTTGTCAAGTTTGGACGGGTAAAGCGTGAGACTTGCGAATCATCACTAGTAATGATTTCAAATTCTTCTGGTACTGACACACCCTTATCAGCAAGGCCGTTCAAAACACCTGCTGCCAACTCATCACCTGTTACAACTGCTGCAGTTGCATTTGATGAAATCAAGCGTTCTGCCAAGGCATAACCGTCTTCATAAGTGTATTTAGATTCAAATACCAATCCTTCGCTATAAGAAATACCTGCTTTTTTCAAGGCTTCCTTGTAGCCAACCAAACGAACCTTACCATTGATATCATCCACTAGTGGACCGCTTACGAAAGCAATGCGCTCATTTTCTTTAGCAAGGTAGGTTACTGCATCAATCGTTGCTTGTTTGTAGTCAATATTGACACTTGGAAGTTGATGTTCTACGTCCACTGTCCCTGCAAGAACAACCGGTGTCCGAGAACGAGAAAACTCTGAACGAATTTTTTCAGTCAAGTGATACCCCATAAAGATGATACCATCCACTTGCTTAGAAAATAGTGTATTGACAACTGAAACTTCCTTGTCATCGTCCTCATCACTATTAGCAAGGACAATATTGTACTTGTACATTTCAGCGATATCATCAATACCTTTAGCAAGCGTTGAGAAATAGCCATTGGTAATATTTGGGATTACCACACCGACAGTGGTTGTCTTTTTACTTGCAAGACCACGCGCCACAGCATTTGGACGGTAATCCAAACGATCAATCACCTCGAGTACTTTTTTACGGGTATTCTCTTTTACATTCTTATTGCCATTGACTACGCGGCTAACCGTCGCCATTGAAACTCCTGCTTCACGGGCGACATCATAAATCGTTACTGTATCGTCTGTATTCATTCCATTTCCTTTCTATATCATACCTCACGAGACTCCAAAAAAGAGACGGTATGAAAATTTCGTTTTCATGATTCTACTTATTCCATTTTATCACTATTTGTAAACACTTTCAAGCATTTTTTGAAGATTATTTGAAAAAATTTCATAGGAAGCTATGTTTATGAAGAAAAAATCACCTTTTCTTGATTTTTAATCCTATTTGCTGTATGATAAGGGAAAAGAAAGGGGGAAGAAATATGGCTTTTACCAATACCCACATGCGGTCGGCTAGTTTTGGCATTGTTACCAGCTTGCCTGATGACGTTATTGACTCATTTTGGTATATCATCGACCATTTCTTAAAAAATGTCTTTGAATTGGAAGAAGAACTCGAGTTTCAATTGCTCAATAACCAAGGAAAAATTACCTTCCACTTCTCAAGTCAACACCTCCCTACAGCCATTGATTTTGACTTTAACCATCCCTTTGACCCTCTTTATCCCCCGAGAGTACTGGTTTTAGATATGGACGGTAGAGAAACTATCCTCCTCCCAGAAGAAAATGACCTATTTTAATACTCAATGAAAATCAAAGAGCAAACTAGAAAGCTAGCCGCAGGTTGCTCAAAGCCCTGCTTTGAGGTTGTAGATGAAACTGACGAAGTCAGTAACCATATGTACGGTAAGGCGACGCTGACGTGGTTTGAAGAGATTTTCGAAGAGTATAAAAACTCTAGCCTTCAGTTACAAGCGACTGAAAACTAGAGTTTTTTCTATTTTTTCAAAGCATTATACAAGTTGCGGATCGGTTGCTTTAATGTCGGATGGATAAAATGAGGCGCAATTTCCTGTAAGGACTCAAGGACAAAAAGGCGTTCCGCTATGTAAGGATGAGGCAAGATGAGGTCGTCTGTGTAAAGAATCTGATCCTCCACAAAGAGCAAGTCCAAATCAATCAAACGAGGCCCCCAATGTACTTCTCTCACCCGTCCCATCTCTGACTCAATGGCTAACAAGGTCTTTAATAGAACTGGGGCGGGCAACCAGGTTTCTACTTCAACCACTTGATTAGCAAAGCTATCCTGCTCCACACCACCCCAAGGCTCCGTCATCAAGACACTGGACTCTTTGAGAATATGGATACCTCGATTTCGCATGTTCTCAATGGCTTGTTTCAAGTTTGCTTGCTTATCCCCCATATTGCTTCCCAGGGCGATAAAGGCTCGTTGCTTGCGGCGATGGATGGTTACTGAGCAAGTATCTAGCGGCAAATGTACTGGCGCCCAAGGTTTTTTCAGTTCCAGCTTGATTTCTTGGACAAGAGGATAAGTTTCAAAGGTACGTTCTACCAGTTTGTAGGCTACCGTTTCAATCAAGTCCTCAGTTGTTTCCTGAAACCAAGTCGTCCACTGCTGACACAGTTCTCCATAATGGACAGAGGCTGTTAAATCCAAGTCTGTAGCCGCCTTGGTCATATCATAGGATAGGATTGCGGAAATAACAAACTTCTGCCCCAATTCTTTCTCACTAGGAAAAAGACCATGATAGGCAAAAATTTCCAAATCCTTAATCTGCAGTTGATCCATAACTAGTCCTTTCTAGAAAAATCCGCTTGAAGCGGATTCTTTTTATAGCCCCATTAAACGATAAGCCTGATCACGGAGGTCCTTATCTGTTTCAAATAGACCACGAGCTACTGTCGTCAAGGTTGCTGTGCCTGGTTTTCTGACACCACGCATACTCATACACATATGTTCCGCCTCAATGACAACAAAGGCTCCCTTAGCACCTAGATAGTCCATCAAGGCATCGGCCACTTCGATATTCAAACGTTCTTGAATTTGTGGTTTTTTCGAATAAACTTCAACCGTACGGGCAAGTTTAGACAAACCTGCCACACGGCCATCTGGAATATAGGCAATATGCGCTCTCCCATAAAATGGTAGAAAGTGGTGTTCACACATAGTATGGAAAAAAATATCCTTTTCTACCACCATATTATCGTCGATAATCTCAAAGGATTTTGACAAATGTTCCTCCGCTGTTTGACCAAGACCTGAAAAAATCTCTTGGTACATACGGGCCACACGAGCAGGCGTTTCCTGCAAGCCCTCACGGTTAGCGTCCTCTCCGACAGCCTCGATAATCATTTTTACAGCTGCTTCAATCTTTTGTGTATCCATTTTCGTTCTTCCTCTCCATCAGATAGGCCCTCACTTGGCTCAAGAAATACAAGGAACCCGTGACAATCCTAACTGTTTTTTTCTCTTCTTTTTTATCTGTCAATTTCTGCTCTAGAAAATCCTGCCAACTTTGGTAGCTGAGATTTCTAGACTTAGCTGCCTCTTCCAGCACGCTTTCATCAGTCGCCCGACTATCGTCAAAATGTGTCATGGTAAGCTCGGTATCTGGCATGGCCCCCAGCAAGTCCAACATATCCTCTAAGGCTTTGGTTTTGATGCAAGTAAAGAGGATTTCCTTACGATAATCCGCAAAGCGTTCTTGCAAGGTTGCTATTAAAGCCTTGATAGCATGGGGATTGTGGGCTCCATCCAAAATCATCAAGGGATCTCTTGACACGATTTCCAAACGCCCTGACCAACTTGTTTCTTCCAAGGCTTGAGCAAGCAAGTGATTGCTTACTAGCTCTCGACCATCTTCTTGACAAAAAGTATCAAGTAAAGCTATGGCCATCCCAGCATTCTCTATCTGGTGCAAACCAAGCAGGCCAGTCTGGAAGCGACCTTGTCTGACAACACTTGTATAGTCAAAGACTTCGCCTGTAGCCACACTCTTTTGATGGCTGATCTGATAATCTGTCCCGTAGGCAAATCTCGGTGCATCTTTCCCTTCCGCAATTCGGTCAATCACAGCCAAAGCTTCTTGAGCGATACGACCTGTCACCAAGGGAATACCTTGTTTGATAATACCAGCTTTCTGCTCTGCTATGGCTTCCAAGGTGTCACCTAAAAGGGCTACATGGTCCAATCCAATAGTCGTAATTCCTGTCAAAATGGGCTGACAGACATTGGTACTATCTAAAAGTCCACCCATGCCGACTTCCATGATAGCCACATCTACTTGCTCTGAAGCAAAGTAGTCATAGGCTATGGCTGTGATAATCTCAAATTCGGTTGTGCCCTGTAAATTAGCGGCCACTTCTCCTTCCAGCAAAGACTGATAGTCTGCCATGAGGACTTCTAGCCTAGCCACTGGAATGGATTCCCCATTGATGCTAATCTGGTCTGTGTAATGAATGAGATAGGGCGAGCTGAAAACTCCAACTCTCAGCCCTAGTTTTTCTAGCATATTCTTCAAAAAAGTAATGGTAGACCCCTTGCCATTGGTCCCTCCGATATGGATGACCTTGAGTTTGAGATGGGGATTGCCACGCAAAGCTAATAGTTCCACCATGCGTTCCAAGCCAAAATGCGGTTGGTCCGTCCGGTAGTTAGCAATCCACTGATTATTTTCAAATTCTTTCATCTTATTTATATTGTTTTAAATCTAGATTTTCCGCTTCATCAGCCAGACGAATGGCGGAGGCAATTTCAACTGCCATCCTGTGACTAGCTACATCATGCACGCGCACCACTTCTACACCCTGTCTCGCAGCAATACTGGTTACATGAGCCGAAGCCGTATCTCGATTGCGGAAACCACGTTCTGTCTCAGGATTGACTTCAAAACCATTTTCTTCAAGAATATTGATGACAAACCGCTTGCGCGACACTCCAAGAAAGATTGGATAGCCCTTCTGATGTAGTTTATCTAAGTCCCGTAAAAGGAGCAGATTTTCTTTCTTGGTCAGACCAAAGCCAATTCCTGGATCCAACAGAATATTTTCTTGTGCAATCCCAGCTTCCTCTGCTCTCGCTAGGGCTCGTTCAAAGAAAGCCTCCATCAACTCTTCGATTGGCGACGTTTCAAAGTCAGCTAACTCTTCCTCTGTAAAAGCTTGTCCAAATCCAAAATGAGGGAAGATGAGCGAGCTAGGATGCTGAGGTCGAGCCATGACTGGATTAAACATAATGATTACTTTCGCTCCAGCCTTAGCAACCACATGGGCCATTTTTTCATCACCCATGAGACCAGTGATATCATTGACTAGATTGGCACCAGCAGCCAAAGCAGCCTCTGCCACCTGACTTTTCCAAGTATCAATAGAGATGAGGACATCACTTTCCTTGCGAATCGCTTTAATCACTGGAACAACACGCTGGATTTCCTCTTCTATCTCAACATAGCTGCTTCCCGGCCGAGTCGATTCTCCGCCGATATCTAGCATACTAGCCCCTTCTGCTATCAATTTACGAGCCTGCTGGAGTGCTTGCTCAAGAGCAAAAAATTGACCACCGTCCGAAAAGGAGTCTGGGGTTACATTGATAATTCCGCAAATAGCTGTCTTTGCATGATTGGCTTTACTTGACATATCGGTCACTCCCTCAAGGCTTTTCACCATATTATTTCTCTATTTTACCATAAAAAGAAAAAGATGGACACGATTGCATTCATCTTTTTCCCAGTAGAAACAAGTAAGCAATTGTCAAAAATCTTAAACAGAGATCCCTAATGTCCGACTCAAAATCACCACGAGAGCCAACAAACAGAAAGCAACCCCATTCACAATCATGTGAAGTAAGATAGACATTTCCAAACGTTGGGTCTTGTAAGCCGTCCAAGATAGAACGATCGACATACCTCCATAAATCAATAAAGAAGGTAAATTACTTGGTTGATGCAATAAAGCAAACACAATCGTACCGACTACAAATCCCAAATTCTCCTTGCCTCGGAAAATCTTTTTAGGAACAATCCCACGGCACAAGATTTCCTCACAAATTGGAGCAAGCAAGGCCAACAAGAAGAAACTGGAAATCAGAGAACTATTCTGAACCATATCGTTAATCTGAGACTGATTCCCTGTTGTCGTCTCATTTGATAGTTGCAATAAAATGGAACCAAGTATATTTGAACAGATAATGACTAAATAACTTAATCCCAAACGTGCCAAATCCTTAGCTCTAAAAAAAGAAAAATTAAAACTTGCTAACTGCGTTTTACGAGCTCCAATAATAAACAGCACCAGAATCACAATCGAAATACCAGCAACTATCAGTCCTGACTGTAACAGTGGTACTGCATTTAAAGTTAAAATAGCAGTAACCCCTATAGGAATCTGATATAAAATTGTCGCCAGAAAAAAGATTAACAGCCAGCCTGCACGATTCAATAATTCTTTCCACATATTTTTCTCTTTCATCACCTATCTCCTTTGTATTCAAAAAGGGGGAAAATCCCCCTGGGTTATCCTATTATAAGGCCATGCTGATATAGTTAAGGATAAACAAGGCATCCAAAATCCAAATCATGACATGAACATCTTTAGCTTGACCTTTGACAAGCTTAGTCAAAGTGTAAGTCAAGAAACCAACTGCAATCCCTTGAGTGATAGAGTAGCTGAATCCCATAAAGATAGATGTGAAGAAAGCAGGAACCGCTTCAGACATATCGTCCCAATGGATATTTTTCAAGCTAGCCAACATCATAATCCCAACGATAATCAAGATTGGAGCTGTAGCGGCTGTTGGTACGATCGCTAGAAGTGGACTAAAGAAGCTTGAGATCGCAAAACAGATAGCTACAACCAAGGCTGTCAAACCAGTACGTCCACCTGCACCAATACCAGCAGCAGACTCAACATAAGTCGTTACGTTTGAAGTACCTGCAATGGCACCAATTGAAGTACCAATCAAGTCAGAGTAAAGAGCCTTGTCCAACTTAGCTGATTGGTGATTTTCACCATTTGTCGCTACGATACCAACTTTTTCACCTGTACCGATCAAGGTACCAATCGTGTCAAAAATATCTGTCAATGAGAAGGCAAGAATGGCCATCAAAGTTTCAGGCAAGCGAGCTGTATCTGAAATCAAAGCTCCCAAACCTTCTGAACCAAGAGCTGCACCAAAGACTGTCTTCAAATCTTCAAAGGCTGCACCAACATGGTTATTAGCAAAATCGATGCTAGACAAATCTACCAAACCAACTGCGATAGCAAGAACAGTTGTTGTCAAGATAGAAAGGATAATTCCCCCTTTAATCCCTTTAATGACAAAGAAGATAGTAATGGCAAGTCCTGCAAGAGCCACCAAAACAGCCGGATTATTAAAGCTGACCAAGCCTGGAACTGCTGAAGCATTTGCTGTAATCGCTGCTTGAGCTTTATCAGCCCCTTCTCCTGCAACCGTGTAATTTCCTGGATCGATAGAGAATTTCAAAAGTCCAGCATTCTTAATCCCCACGTAGGCAAGAAAGACACCGATACCAGCTGAAATAGCTGAACGAAGGGCGTTTGGAATCGATTCAATGATCATTTTACGAACATTTGTCAAGGTAATAATCAATGAGATAATTCCACAGATGAAGACCATAGCCAAGGCTTCTTGCCATGAATAACCAAGCCCGAATACAACTGTAAAGGTAAAGAAAGCATTGAGTCCCATACCTGGCGCTTGAGCATATGGCAAGTTGGCGTAGAAGGCCATCATCAGGGTACCAGCAACTGCACCGATAATCGTTGCGAGGAATACACCCTGAGCAGGCATTCCTGTTTGCGAAAGAATTTGTGGATTTACAAAGAGAATATAGCTCATTGCAAAGAAAGTTGTTAAACCAGCGAGAACCTCTGTACGAACGTCTGTACCGTTCTCTTTTAGTTTAAATAATTTGTCCATTATTAATCTCCTTTTAATTTTTACGAACAATAATAGAATTATACCATTTATCATTCACTTTTTCAATATCTTTGTTTGATTTATTTAAGAAATTGATAGAATTTCATTTTTTGTTTGGAATCTGCTTTTCTGCCTGCTTTTTGTTATAATAGTAGACATCTTATCTGAAAAGACACTAGAAAGGTCCCTATGACGAAAAAAATTATTGCAGTTGACCTTGATGGAACCCTGCTCAACTCGGACAGTCAGATTTCTGACTTTACCAAAGAAACTATTAAAAAAGTTGCTGAAAAAGGCCATCAGGTTATTATTACGACAGGGCGCCCTTACCGCATGTCAAAAGATTTTTACCGTGAACTAGGCTTAGACACTCCTATGATTAATTTCAACGGCTCCCTCACTCATTTACCAGACCAAGTTTGGAACTTTGAAAAGTGTTTGACGGTAGACAAAAAATATCTGCTAGACATGGTTCGACGTTCAGAGGACATTCAAGCCGATTTTATCGCTGGAGAATACCGTAAAAAATTCTACATTACAAATCCTAATGAAGAAATTGCCAATCCAAAACTATTTGGTGTAGAAGCTTTCCAGCCTGAAGATCAATTTCAGCCTGAATTGGTGACCAAGGATCCTAACTGCATTCTGTTGCAGACTAGAGCCAGTGACAAATATGCCTTGGCAAAAGAAATGAACACCTTCTACCAGCATCAACTTTCTATTAATACCTGGGGAGGTCCGCTCAATATCCTTGAATGTACCCCAAAAGGTGTCAACAAGGCCTTTGCTTTGGACTACTTGCTCAAGGTAATGAACCGTGACAAAAAAGATTTAATTGCTTTTGGAGATGAGCACAATGATACCGAAATGCTCGCTTTTGCTGGGAAAGGTTATGCCATGAAAAATGCCAATCCTGAGCTACTCCCCTATGCAGATGAGCAAATTTCTCTGACCAATGACCAAGACGGTGTTGCCAAAACCCTGCAAGACTTATTCTTATAGTCCATACTGATACTCAATGAAAATCAAAGAGCAAACTAGGAAGCTAGCCGCGGGCAGTACTTGAGTACGGCAAGGCGAAGCTGACGTGGTTTGAATTTGATTTTCGAAGAGTATGACCAGCTTGCGGGCTGGTCTTTGTGTTCTTTTCACAGTCTCATCAACCGGTTAATCGATTGTTCTATTTTTCACCTCCAAAACCTTGGAAAAGGCTTTCTTTTGTGATATACTTCACATATAAATACAAGAGAGCTCGTCATACTCGACTCTGTTGACACAAAATCAATCCAGTCCTGTTTCTCCTGCTCTCAGTTAATATCAAGGAGGATAGCTATGAAAGCTGTTGTTGTAAATCCAGAAAGCACTGGTGTTGCTGTTGAAGAAAAAGTACTCCGTCCACTTGAAACTGGAGAAGCACTTGTAGAAATTGAATACTGTGGTGTTTGCCACACTGACCTCCACGTTGCCCATGGTGACTTTGGTCAAGTACCAGGCCGCGTCCTAGGACACGAAGGTGTTGGTATCGTTAAAGAAATTGCCCCAGATGTAAAAAGCCTTAAAGTCGGCGACCGCGTCAGCGTTGCTTGGTTCTTTGAAGGATGTGGCACTTGCGAATACTGTACAACTGGTCGCGAAACCCTTTGCCGTACAGTGAAAAATGCCGGCTACTCAGTAGATGGTGGTATGGCTGAACAATGTATCGTAACTGCAGACTATGCTGTTAAAGTTCCTGACGGACTTGATCCAGCCCAAGCCTCTTCTATCACATGTGCTGGTGTAACAACCTATAAAGCTATTAAAGAGGCCAAAGTTGAACCAGGTCAATGGGTTGTTCTTTACGGCGCTGGTGGTCTTGGTAACCTAGCTGTTCAATATGCTAAAAAAGTATTCAATTCTCATGTCATCGCAGTTGATATCAATAACGACAAACTTGCCC
The DNA here is from genome assembly GCF_905187495.1 of Streptococcus mitis. Lineage (GTDB taxonomy): Bacteria > Bacillota > Bacilli > Lactobacillales > Streptococcaceae > Streptococcus > Streptococcus mitis_CU. The sequence goes on from NZ_CAJJIB010000029.1 coordinate 55,040, forward strand.
TTGCAAAAGAAGTAGGAGCTGACATTGTTATTAACGGCCTCGAAGTTGAAGATGTACCTGGACTCATCAAGGAAAAAACTGATGGCGGAGCTCATTCAGCTGTCGTAACTGCTGTGTCTAAAGTTGCCTTCAACCAGGCTGTTGACTCAGTTCGTGCTGGTGGTCGCGTTGTCGCTGTCGGCCTTCCTTCTGAAATGATGGAACTCAGTATCGTAAAAACCGTTCTAGATGGAATCCAAGTCATCGGTTCTCTTGTAGGAACTCGTAAAGACTTGGAAGAAGCCTTCCAATTCGGTGCAGAAGGTTTAGTAGTTCCAGTTGTTCAAAAACGTCCAGTAGAAGATGCCGTAGCTATTTTTGACGAAATGGAAAAAGGTCAAATCCAAGGACGTATGGTACTCGACTTCACCCACTAATCTAATAAAAACCTATTTTAAAAGTTGGAATGCGCTTCCAACTTTTTTATATTAAATTTTTAAATAGGGATTCAAGATTACCTCTCAAAAACTTAATATATCAATATTTTTAAAGGTAAGCTTTTTAATCATTTTATGATAAATAGTTGATTTTTAGATGAAAACGGTTTATACTTAAAAAGTCTTAAAGTTTTCTTAAAAGAAAACTGAAACAACAAAAAGGAGGAATGACAATAATGAGTATCGGAATCATTATTGCGAGCCACGGCGAATTTGCTGCGGGTATTCATCAGTCAGGATCTATGATCTTTGGTGAACAAGAAAAGGTTCAAGTTGTAACCTTTATGCCAAATGAAGGTCCTGATGATTTATACGCTAAGTTTAATAACGCTGTTGCTGCATTTGACGCAGAAGATGAGGTTCTAGTTTTGGCTGACCTTTGGAGTGGATCTCCATTTAACCAAGCTAGCCGCGTGATGGGAGAAAATCCTGAGCGTAAGTTTGCCATCATCACAGGACTTAACTTACCGATGTTAATCCAAGCCTACACAGAGCGCCTCATGGACGCTGCTGCAGGTGTAGAAAAAGTCGCTGCGAATATTATCAAAGAAGCCAAAGATGGCATCAAAGCTCTTCCAGAAGAGCTAAACCCAGTTGAGGAAGTAGCAAGCGCTGCAGCTGCTCCAGTTGCCCAAGCTGCTATTCCAGAAGGAACTGTCATCGGAGACGGTAAACTCAAAATCAACCTTGCCCGTCTAGACACTCGTTTACTTCACGGTCAAGTTGCAACTGCTTGGACTCCAGATTCAAAAGCAGATCGTATCATCGTTGCTTCAGATAACGTAGCTAAAGACGAATTACGTAAAGAATTGATTAAACAAGCAGCTCCAGGTAAAGTGAAAGCAAACGTTGTTCCTATCCAAAAACTAATCGACGTTGCAAAAGATCCTCGCTTCGGAGGAACACATGCCCTTATCTTGTTTGAAACACCTCAAGATGCCCTTCGTGCTATCGAAGGTGGCGTGCCAATCAAAACTCTTAATGTTGGATCAATGGCTCACTCAACTGGTAAAACAATGGTTAACAACGTTTTGTCTATGGATAAAGAAGACGTTGCTACATTTGAAAAAATGCGTGACCTTGGTGTTGAATTTGATGTACGTAAAGTACCAAACGACACGAAAAAAGATTTGTTTGACTTGATCAACAAAGCAAACGTGCAATAATCGATTTTATGAAAGGATTTTAAAGATGTCTATTATTTCTATGGTTTTAGTAGTCGTTGTAGCCTTCCTAGCAGGTCTTGAAGGTATCCTCGACCAGTTCCAATTCCATCAACCAATCGTAGCTTGTACCCTTATCGGTCTTGTTACTGGTAACCTTGAAGCAGGGATTATCCTTGGTGGTTCTCTTCAAATGATCGCCCTTGGTTGGGCTAACATCGGAGCTGCCGTAGCTCCTGACGCTGCTCTTGCTTCTGTTGCTGCTGCCATTATCATGGTTCTTGGTGGCGACTTTACTAAGACAGGTATCGGTGTTGCCCAAGCGGTTGCTATCCCTCTTGCAGTTGCTGGTCTATTCTTGACTATGATTGTCCGTACACTCTCTGTCGGATTGGTTCACACTGCTGATGCTTCTGCTAAAAAAGGTGACTTCAAAGCAGTTGAACGTGCTCACTTTGTCGCACTTCTTCTTCAAGGTCTTCGTATTGCAGTCCCTGCAGCACTCCTTCTAATGGTACCAACTGAAACTGTACAAAGCATTCTAAATACTATGCCTGATTGGCTTAAAGATGGTATGGCTATCGGTGGTGGTATGGTCGTTGCCGTTGGTTACGCTATGGTTATCAACATGATGGCAACTCGTGAAGTATGGCCATTCTTCGCTATCGGTTTCGTGCTTGCTGCCGTGTCAGATATTACTCTAATCGGATTTGGTGCTATCGGTGTTGCTATCGCTCTTATCTACCTTCACCTTTCTAAAACTGGTGGAAATGGTGGCGGAGGAGCCGCAACTTCTAACGACCCAATCGGCGATATCCTAGAAGACTACTAAGATAAGAAAGGACTGAAAACATCATGACTGAAAAACTTCAATTAACTAAATCAGATCGTAAAAAAGTTTGGTGGCGTTCAACTTTCTTACAAGGTTCTTGGAACTATGAACGTATGCAAAACTTGGGTTGGGCTTACTCATTAATTCCAGCTCTTAAAAAACTCTACACTAAAAAAGAAGATCAAGTCGCTGCTCTTGAGCGCCATCTTGAGTTCTTCAACACTCACCCATACGTAGCTGCTCCAATCATGGGGGTTACTCTTGCACTTGAAGAAGAACGTGCTAACGGTGTTGAAATCGACGACGCTGCTATCCAAGGGGTTAAAATCGGTATGATGGGACCTCTTGCTGGTATCGGTGACCCAGTATTCTGGTTTACAGTACGCCCAATCCTTGGATCACTCGGTGCTTCACTTGCCCTTACTGGTAATATCTTAGGTCCAATCCTCTTCTTCGTTCTTTGGAACTTGATTCGTATGTCATTCTTGTGGTATACACAAGAGATTGGATACAAGGCTGGATCAGAAATCACTAAAGATATGTCTGGCGGTATCCTTCAAGACATCACTAAAGGAGCTTCTATCCTTGGTATGTTCATTCTTGCTGTCCTAGTTCAACGTTGGGTAAATATTAAATTTGCTTTCGATGTTGCCAAAGTTCAACTAGATGAAAAAGCTTATATCCATTGGGATAAATTGCCAGAAGGATCTAAAGGTATCCAAGAAGCATTCGCACAAGTAGGACAAGGATTGTCTCAAACACCTGAAAAAGTTACTACTTTCCAACAAAACTTGGATATGTTGATTCCTGGACTATCAGGACTACTCCTTACTTTCCTTTGCATGTACTTGCTTAAGAAAAAAGTATCTCCAATCACTATTATCCTTGCACTCTTCGCAGTGGGTATTGTGGCACATGTTCTTCACATCATGTAATCAAACAACTTAAAAGGAACCAGGTTCTAAAATCTGATTCCTTTTTTCTATGCTTTTATACTCAATGAAAATCAAAGAGCAAACTAGGAAGCGACCCGCAGGTTGCTCAAAGCACTGCTTTGAGGTTGTAAATAAGACTGACGAAGTCAGCTCAAAACACTGTTTTGAGGTTGCAGATAGAACTGACGAAGTCAGTAACATATACATACGGCAAGGCGAAGCTGACGTGGTTTGAAGAGATTTTCGAAGAGTATTATTCTGCCAAGGCTCCCATTGGATCCCAAGGTGCGAGTACAATTGGTTCTGCTTCATAGGCAGCTTGTTCTTCTGCTGTCAGCAATTCTTTGCGAACAACGATCTGATAAGTGTATTCGTCCATCCAAGCATCTGAAGCAACAAAGTAACCATCTGTACCAACCTTGTCTCCCCATGAGTTTTCAACCTTCCACTTGGTTGACTTGCCATTTTCATCCAAATCCACACCTGTCAAGACCATGGCGTGGGTCATCAAGCTCTCACTGTAATCCAAACGTCCAGCCTTGTCTTGAGTGAGTTTAATGTCCATGCTTGATTCAAAGTCATAAACATCTGTCGCAAGGATCCCAGCTTTGCGGTTGCTGAGCTGGCCGACATCAGAACCGAACCAAACAGTCTCACCTGCTTGCATTTGGGCAATCGCTAATTCTTTCAAGCGTTCCATCGGTACATTGATGTAACGAACCGCACGGCTACCAACCACATTCCCCAACATCTCAACTGTGTAAGATTTGCCGTAAGGCTTGTCAGCAGTTGGGGCATTGATAACAGAAACATAGTCCTCTAGAGGAAGATTGACATATTTCTTGTAAAACTCTTGTGGTGTGATGCCCTTTTCGCTTTGGTAGTTGTTATCCTTATCGCGATAAGCAAAGTCAAATTTACGTGGTGGAAGGCCTAGGGACATAGCAAGAAAATTAAAGATTTCTTGCAAGAGGTCTTCTTTCTTAGCTTGAACAGTCGCTTGGTCTGCACCAGAAGCGAGCAAGTCACGCAAGATTTGAGCATCTTGACGAAGCAATTTGTTGAGAATGGCATTTAGCTCACGACTACTGCTAGATGAAACAGATTCAGGGTAAACCGACTTAGGAACGACACCGTATTTCTCAAAGAGAGACACCACCATATCCCACTGACCTCCGTCTTGTTGTGGTGTTTGGAGTAGGAATTTAACCTTACGGCTGGTCAAGTCTTGGTCTGCAGTCGCAATGACTTGCTCCAAGAACCAGTTTGATTTCTCATACTTGTCCCAGAAGAAAGTGTGGGCCTGTGACAACTCAAAGTTTTCCAATTTGTATTGTGAAATGAGTTTGTGGCGGAAGGTGTTGAGAGCTGCAAACATCCAGCAACGACCAGACGCTTTCTGGTTGGTTACCTTGTCCTTGGTCAAATCCAATGAGAAAACAGGTGTATTATCTATATGGCTTTGGCGACGTTCTAGAGCTGCAAAAATTCCGTTGTGGCTGGCAGCATTTTCAATCGCTTGGTATTTTACATTTGCTTCATAATTGGCAAATAGTTTATCAGTAAATGATTCTTGAATCGCGTTCATAGATTCCTCCTTTTATTCTACAGTCTATTATAACTCTTTTCACAAAGGAAGCAACTGAAAAACATAAAAGGCAAGGACATTCTCCCTCGCCTTTTTCGAATATAAATCCAATTAAGCAATACTTGCAAGGAGAACCTCTAATTCTTCCTTGGTCAAGCGACGCCATTCTCCTCGCTGCAAGTTCTCATCCAATACTAGAGTTCCCATAGTCAAACGTTGCAAGTCTACTACTTCCTTACCACAGTAGGCCACCATACGCTTGACCTGATGAAACTTCCCTTCTGCAATGGTCACACGGATTTGACTTTGATTCTTTTCTTTATCTATGGACACAAGCTCCAGTTTAGCAGGCTGACAAGTAAAGTCTTTGAGAGAAATACCCTCGGCAAATGTCTCCACATCTTCTTGGGTCATAATTCCTTTGACCTGAGACAGATATGTCTTGTCAACATGACGCTTAGGTGAAAGAAGAGCATGGGCAAGCTTGCCGTCATTAGTCAAGAGCAAAAGACCATGCGTGTCAATATCCAAGCGTCCTACTGGGAAAACTTCCTTGCTCCGAGCAATATCATCCAGCAAGTCCAGAACCGTTCTGTGCTTAGGATCCTCAGTCGCTGAGATAACTCCTTTGGGCTTGTTCATCATGTAGTAGACAAACTCTTCATACTCCAACACTTGCCCGTCAAAGCGAATCTCATCTCTTTCTTCATCAATCTGCAGTTTCGCTGACTTTTCTTTTTTACCATTTACCATCACGCGCCCAGACTTGAGCAAGTTTTTGACCTCAGTCCGACTCCCCACAGCGCAGGCAACTAAAAATTTATCTAATCTCATAGAACTATTATATCATACTCAAAAGGAGGCTGGTACAATGACCAACCTCCTTTTCGTTTCATACTCTTCAAAAATCTCTTCAAACCGCGTCAACGTCGCCTTGCCGTATATATGTTACTGACTTCGTCAGTTCTATCTGCAACCTCAAAACACTGTTTTGAGCTGACTTCGTCAGTTCTATCTACAACCTCAAAGCAGTGCTTTGAGCAACCTGCGGCTAGTTTCCTAGTTTGCTCTTTGATTTTCATTGAGTATCAGATTTAAGAAATTAACTTCCTCGTCTCCAGAAAATCGCTAAGACAATCATGGAACCTAGTACTGCCGGAATAATGGCAGTTCCTGCTATTATCGGTCCCCAAGTCCCAAAAAGCAAATGGCCTATAAAGGCACCAATCCATCCGAGAAACATTTTTCCAAAACATCCCATGCGTTCTCCACGATTGGTCAGAGTACCTGCTAAAAATCCAACTAGGAGACCAACGAACATACTTCCTAACATATTATCTCCTTAATTTGCCCAATCTCCGTTACGGAAGAGTGGTACACGTGTCCCATCCTCACGGATACCATCGATATTCATTTGGTCAGAACCAATCATAAAGTCTACGTGAACATCTGAACGGTTAAGCCCCGCAGCTTCAAGCTCCTCTTCACTCATCTCCGCTCCACCAACAACGCTAGTTGCATAGGCTGCACCAATAGCCAAGTGGTTTGAAGCATTCTCATCGAAAAGGGTGTTAAAGAAGGTAATACCTGACTGAGAAATTGGGCTTGGATCTGGTACCAAGGCACATTCACCCAAGGCGCGCGCGCCCGCGTTTTCAAATACAAGGTCTTTCATCACTTGATCACCCTTCTCAGCAGTGATATCAACGATTTGTCCATCCTTAAAGGTCACCTTAATACCTTCAATAATGTTTCCGTTATAACTAAGCGGTTTTGTAGAAGTGACATAACCATCTGCACGACGGAAATCAGGTGCTGTGAAGACTTCTTCTGTCGGCATATTTGGCAAGAATCCTTCGCCCTGTGCATTGATAGCACCAGCTGATTCCCAAACATGGTTTTTCGGCAAACCAAGTGTCAAATCTGTTCCTGGCGCTGTGTAGTGAAGGGCTGAAAATTGCTCTTTATTAAGCATATCGGCTTTGCTCTTGAGGATAGTTGCATGCTCTTCCCAAGCCTTAACAGGATCTTCTTCATAGACACGGCAAGTTTTGAAGATTTGGTCCCAAAGGAGATCGACTGCTTCTTCATCGTTCGCAGCATTTGGAAAGACTTTCTTAGCCCACTCAAGTCCAGCAGCGGCTGCTACCGTCCAGCTAACCTTGTTAGATTGAGTTGCGATTCGCATTGGCTTCATGGCAAGTCCCATAGCTTTAGCAGAAGCTGAAAGCTTGTCAGCATCCACACCGTTCAAAGCACCTGGATCAGATGAACGAACTCCAAGACGGCTAGCCTTGTTTTCCAAAAGATAGTTCATCTCAGCAATCTTATATTCTGGCACATTGTCCAAACGCTCCATCGGCGCATGGAGGAATTTCTCACGGTTAATCACATCATCTGTCCACTGAACAATAACCTCGTGCGCACCCAAAGCATAAGCTTCTTTGACGATTAAGTGAGCCAACTCGCGTTGCTCCACATCGATAGAGAGAGCCAAAGTGTGACCAGGTTGCACATTGATTCCGTTCGCAACCAACAATTTCGCATATTTTTCTAGATTTTCTTTAAAATTTGGTAAAACCATGTTGTTTCTCTTTTCTATTTTTATTTTTCTTTCATAGCAGAGAATAATCCTGCTAAAGCAATAGCACCTGACAAGAGTGCTGTCGATAGAAGTATTATCTGATCAGCAAGTTCTAATTGATATTCAAATACCTTCTCAGCCGGCTTATCTTCCGCAAAAATTCTTAGTTTCATCTTTTTTCCTCAAAGACCTTAAAACAACTCATCAAACAAACTTAACTGGTTATCCTCTGGCATATTTCCAAGAATCCCCATTTCATCCATTTTTTCAACCAAGGTTGATGAGAGCCCTCCACGCTTGCGTAGTTCTGTTTTAGAGAGGAATTCTCCCTCTTCACGCGCTCGCACCAACTGCTTAGCGACGTTCTCTCCCAGACCATCCATAGCGACAAATGGTGGAATCAGTGTATCTCCGTCAATGATGAATTCAGTCGCATCACTACGGTAGAGGTCTAACTTCCCAAACTTGAAACCACGTTCCCACATTTCATTGACAATCTCAAGAGTTGTATAGAGATCAATTTCCACATTAGAAGCCTCATTGTTCTTCCGTTTTTCAGAGATTTCTTCCATTCTGCGCTTGATAGCCTCCAAGCCCGCCCCCATGGTCTTGATATCAAAAGCCTTGGCACGAATGGAGAAGTAAGCACAGTAGTAATAAATAGGATGGTGAACCTTGAAGTAAGCTACACGCAAGGCCATCATAACGTAGGCTGCCGCATGGGCTTTAGGGAACATGTACTTAATTTTCCCACAGGATTCGATATACCACTCTGGCACCTTATTAGCCTTCATGGCTTCGATGTAGCCATTTCTCTCTTCTTCAGAAATCTTGAGCCACAAGCCCTTACGTACCCGTTCCATGATGGTAAAGGCCATCTTAGGTTCCAGACCAGCATGCATGAGGTAAACCATGATGTCATCCCGACAACCGATAACAGTCGATAGGTCCGCTATTCCTTGCTTAATCAAATCTTGGGCATTGCCCAGCCAAACATCGGTACCGTGGGACAGTCCAGACAACTGAAGCAATTCTGCAAAAGTCGTCGGATGGGTTTCATCGACCATGCCTCGGACAAAGTTGGTTCCAAACTCTGGAATCCCCAGCATGCCTGTCGGAGTTCCGATTTGTTCAGGAGTCACACCTAGCACATCAGTCCCAGAAAAGAGAGCCATCACGCCTTCGTCATCCATAGGGATTTCATTAGGATCAATCCCAGACAAGTCCTGAAGTTTTCGAATCATGGTCGGATCATCATGTCCCAGCACATCGAGTTTGAGGACGTTCTCATCGATATCGTGGAAGTTAAAGTGAGTGGTCTGCCATTCAGCCGTCACGTCATCTGCTGGATACTGGACAGGCGTAAAGTCGTAAACATCCATGTAGTTAGGAATAACAACGATTCCTCCCGGGTGTTGTCCTGTTGTCCGCTTGACACCAGCAGCACCTTGGGCAAGACGTTCCACCTCTGCATCACGATAAAACTTGCCATAATCTCGCTCATAGCCCTTGACAAATCCATAAGCGGTCTTGGCAGCCACCGTACCAACCGTTCCCGCACGGAAGGCATATTCCTCACCAAAGATATCACGCACATCCAAGTGAGCGCTAGGCTGATCTTCTCCCGAGAAGTTCAAGTCAATATCAGGAACCTTATCCCCATCAAAACCAAGGAAGGTCTCAAACGGAATATCCTGTCCGTTTTTGCTGAGTTTATGACCACATTTTGGACAGTCCTTATTAGGCATATCAAATCCTGAACCATAAGAACCATCGGTGATAAACTCACTGTACTGACACTGACCACAGACATAGTGAGGAGAGAGAGGATTGACCTCCGTAATCCCAATCATAGTCGCAACAAAACTAGATCCGACAGACCCACGAGAACCAACCAAGTAGCCCCGTTCATTGGAACGTTGCACCAGCATCTGCGATGCCAGATAAATCACGGCAAATCCATTCCCCAGAATAGAGGTTAGTTCTTTTTCAATCCGCAAATCAACAATATCTGGCAGTGGATTTCCATAAATCTCAAAAGCTTTCTTATAGGTCAACTCAGCAACCGTTTCTTCCGCCTTGTCGATAAAAGGTGTGTACAAATCACCTTTTACAACCTCAACAGGCTCAAAGGTTTCTGCCAAGGCATTGGTGTTTTCAATAACCAGTTTACGAGCCAGTTCCTCTCCCAAGAAGGCAAATTCATCCAACATCTCATTGGTCGTTCGAAAATGAGCCTTTGGAAGTGGTGCTGGTTGGGCATGTTCACCATGACCGATGGTCCGGTTAATCATAGCCCCCTGCCCCAAACTACGGACAATAATTTCACGATAAATCTCTTCTTCCGGTTCGATATAGTGAACATTTCCGGTAGCCAGAACAGGCTTACCAAGACGGTCTCCCACCTCTATCAAACTCTTGATAATGGTCTGGAGTTCCTCCATATCCTTGACCTGCTCCTTGGCGATTAAGGGAGCATAGATAGCAGGTGGCATAACCTCGATAAAGTCATAATACTTGGCCACCTCAACCGCCGCATCCACACCTTGGGAAACAACCGCGTCAAAAACTTCACCTTCAGAGCAAGCTGAACCTAAAATCAGACCTTCCCGATGGGCATCTAAAACCGTTCTCGGAATCCGTGGTACCCCTTCAAAGTACTTGGTATTAGACAGAGAAACCAGCTTAAAGATATTTTTTAGCCCCACCTGATTCTTGACATAAATGGTCGCATGCTTGATCCGAGCTTTTTTATAAGAATCTGGACTAATCAAATCAATGTTGAGTCTAGCTAAGTCGGTCACACCATGTTTTTCTGCTACCTCTTTGATAAAGATGAAAAGCAGACGACCTGTAGCTTCCGCATCGTAGTTGGCCATGTGGTGATGTTCCAAGGCCACACCAAAACGCTTGGTCAAAGGCCCCAAACCATGACGTTTATACTCAGGATAGAGGTTTCTAGCAAACTCTAACGTATCGATAACTGGCTGACTAATCCTTGGAAGACCATGACGCTCATAATTGGCATTCATAAATCCAACGTCAAAGGTAGCATTGTGGGCAACTAAGACCGTATCCTTGCAGAATTCTTGGAATTCTTGCAAAACTTGTTCTAGTGGTTTGGCATTTTTGACATGGTCATCTGTAATTCCAGTCAACTCAGTAGTAAAAGCTGACAAGGGATGTCCAGGATTGATAAATTCATCAAATTCAGCAATAACATTCCCCTTGTACATCTTAGAGGCCGCAACCTGAATCAAATCATTATAGATAGCTGAAAGTCCTGTCGTTTCCACGTCAAAGACCACGTAGGTCGCTTCTGACAAGTCCAGCTCCACTTCGTTATAGACGATAGGGACACGGTCCTCCACGATATTGGCTTCCATTCCATAGATTAGCTGGATTCCCGCTTTTTTGGCCGCCTTATAGCCGTGTGGGAAGGACTGGACATTCCCGTGGTCCGTGATGGCAACCGCCTTGTGTCCCCACTTAGCAGCTGTCGCAACGATTTCTTCAACCTCTGGTAGAGCATCCATGGTCGACATGTTAGTATGAGCATGAAACTCAACCCGGCGCTCACCTTCTGGCATCAAATCCTTCCGCTCATAGTGAACAACTTCCTGCACATCCTGCACATTCATAGTCAAATCGCGTGTGAAGTTATTCATCTCCACATTCCCACGCACTCGGAGCCAAGAATTTTTCTTGATTAGGTCAAATTTCTGAGCCTCTTCCTCGTTCTTAACCCACTTTTGCATCGAAAAACTGGAAGTGTAGTCCGTCATTTTAAAGTTGATCAAAACACGCCCTGTTCTGGTCACTTTTTGATCCACATCAAAAACAACCCCTTCAAAGACCAAACGATTTTCCTCCGTCGTCACTTCGATCATAGGAGTAATCTCTGCCTTATCTAGCTTGGGTTTAGCTGCAGCTTTTTTCGTTTGAAAATCAAAGGCTGGTTTCTCTTCCGCTGGAGGAGGTGCCATCTGTTCCAGTTGTTCCATAGCACGAAGCGCTTCCTCATTGGCAGCTTGAACAATCTGCTCATTTTCAGCATGAAAGGCTTCCTCTTGCTCTTGGGTCAGGACATCATTTTTCTCTACTTGACAGTTAAAAATTGGAAAACCAAACTTCTCAAGTTGTTTGGCTAAATTAGGAAGATGATTTTTCTTAAAGTGTTCCTTATCAATCGCCTCAGATCCTTCAATAAAGAGTTGATTGCCCTCCGCACGAACTCGCAAATTCTGATAAAGGGACTTAAAACCTTGACTAGCACATGGCCCCTCAGAAAAAGCCTCTCTATAGTAGGACTGCAAGAGTTGATTTGAAAATTCTTGAGACAGAGTCTTGATTTCGAAAATAGCTTTATTGCCTGTCTTAGAAAATTCTTCGCTCAAACCTTTCTTTAATTCTAAAAAGATTTCAATCGGTAAAATATTAGAAAATACGAAATGAAACTCCCATACCTTACTAATTTTATGAACCACAACTCGCTCAATATCGGCCTGTGCTAAAGCAGGATCCTGTCTCATTTCAGCAGGCATCCCCAGTTGATTCATCAAAATTTCAAAACTGTTTGACATTCATTTTCCTCACATTATTCTTCTACTATTTTACCATATTTAGAGGTATTTTCTAAAGACAAAAGGAAGCCACTAAGTGACTTCCTTCTAGAGTGAGGACGGATTAGTCTTCACCTTTGTTTTTCTTAATGATTTCTTCTTGTACTGACTTAGGTACATCTTCGTAGTGGTCAAATACCATCATGAATGTACCACGTCCTTGAGATGCAGAACGAAGAACTGTTGCGTAACCGAACATTTCAGCAAGTGGAACGTAAGCACGAACGATTTGGCTGTTACCATGTGCTTCCATACCATCTACACGTCCACGACGAGCAGTTACGTGACCCATAACATCACCAAGGTTTTCTTCTGGAACAGTGATTGTTACAAGCATCATTGGTTCAAGGATAGCTGGTTGTGCTGATTTAGCAGCTTCTTTAAGAGCAAGTGAAGCCGCGATCTTGAAGGCAGTTTCAGATGAGTCGACATCGTGGTATGAACCATCGTAAAGTTTAGCTTTAACGTCAACCATTGGGTAACCTGCAAGAACACCGTTAGCCATAGATTCTACCAAACCTTTTTCAACCGCTGGGATAAATTCACGAGGAACCACACCACCGACGATTGCGTTTTCGAATTCGAATCCTTTACCTTCTTCGTTTGGAGTAAATTCAATCCATACATCACCGAATTGACCTTTACCACCAGACTGACGTTTGAAGAATCCACGTGCTTGAGTAGAAGCGCGGAATGTTTCACGGTAAGATACTTGAGGAGCACCTACGTTAGCTTCAACTTTGAACTCACGACGCATACGGTCAACAAGGACGTCAAGGTGAAGCTCACCCATACCAGAGATAACTGTTTCACCAGTTTCAACGTTTGTTTCAACGCGGAATGTTGGATCTTCTTCAGCCAATTTTTGAAGAGCGATACCCATCTTGTCTTGGTCAGCTTTAGATTTTGGCTCAACCATCAATTGGATAACTGGTTCTGGAACGTTGATTGACTCAAGGATGATTTTAGCTTTTTCATCTGTCAATGAGTCACCAGTTGTAGTATCTTTCAAACCAACGGCAGCAGCGATATCACCTGAGTAAACAGTGTCAATTTCTTGACGGCTGTTGGCGTGCATTTGAAGGATACGTCCGATACGCTCACGTTTACCTTTAGAAGTGTTCAATACGTATGAACCTGATTGAAGAACACCAGAGTAAACACGGAAGAATGTCAAACGACCTACAAATGGGTCAGTCATGATCTTGAAGGCAAGAGCTGCAAATGGCTCTTCGTCAGATGCTGGACGAGTTTCTTCTTCGTCTGTATCTGGGTTAATACCCTTGATTGCTGGGATATCAAGTGGGCTTGGAAGGTAGTCGATAACCGCATCAAGCATCAATTGAACACCTTTGTTCTTGAAGGCAGAACCACACAATACTGGGAAGAATTCAACGTTGATAGTCGCTTTACGGATACCAGCTTTCAATTCTTCGTTAGTGATTTCTTCACCTTCGAGGTATTTCATCATCAATTCTTCGTCAGTTTCAGCAACTGCTTCGATCAATTTTTCACGGTATTCTTGAGCTTGGTCAAGGTATTCAGCTGGGATGTCTTCTTCAAGGATATCTGTACCAAGGTCGTTAGTATAGATTTCAGCTTTCATCTTGATCAAGTCGATGATACCACGGAAGTCATCTTCAGAACCGATTGGCAATTGGATTGGGTGTGCATTTGCTTGAAGACGATCGTGAAGTGTGCTTACAGAGTAAAGGAAGTCAGCACCGATTTTATCCATTTTGTTGGCAAATACGATACGTGGAACTCCATACTCAGTTGCTTGACGCCAAACTGTTTCAGTTTGAGGCTCAACACCTGATTGTGAGTCAAGAACGGTAACAGCACCATCCAATACACGAAGAGAACGTTGTACTTCGATTGTGAAGTCCACGTGTCCTGGTGTGTCGATGATGTTTACGCGGTGGTTGTTCCATTGAGCTGTTGTCGCAGCAGATGTGATAGTGATACCACGCTCTTGCTCTTGCTCCATCCAGTCCATTTGTGACGCACCTTCGTGAGTTTCACCGATTTTGTGGATTTTACCAGTGTAGTAAAGAATACGCTCAGTAGTTGTTGTTTTACCAGCATCGACGTGAGCCATGATACCGATATTACGAGTTTTTTCAAGTGAAAATTCGCGTGCCATGAGGTTTGTTTCTCCTATTTATTTTTGATTTCTATTCTATTATAACACGATTTTAATAAAAACGGATAGGCAGGACCTACCCGTTCTCAATGTTTTCATGCTATTGTTGGTTTCAACTTGTAGATTTACAAGTTGAATTGAACTCGGGCTAAAGTTAATTAGCCGATTTGAGCCGGAACGGGATGCTGTGTGAAAAAGATAAACTTCCTTGTATTCGTCGAATACTGCGTCAGTTTCCTATTTTCACCTTGCATCCTTACCGTTCCTAGCATCATGATTTAGTTGAGCTCAAGCTAAAAGTCTGGAGAAAAAGATGAATCTCATTGGTTGCAATCGCAACCTGCTTTGATTCCCTATTTTCTCTGGGACTTTCTTAACGCTTTCGCATCCTATATTACCAACGGAAGTGTGCGAATGCACGGTTAGCTTCAGCCATACGGTGAGTGTCTTCACGTTTCTTAACAGCTGCACCAGTGTTGTTAGCAGCATCCAAGATTTCTTTTGCAAGACGGTCTTGCATTGTGTGTTCACCACGAAGACGAGCGATTGTTACCAACCAACGAAGTCCAAGTGTTGTACGACGTTCTGGACGAACTTCAACTGGGACTTGGTAGTTAGAACCACCAACACGACGTGCACGTACTTCAAGTACAGGCATGATGTTTTCCATAGCTGTTTCAAACACTTCAAGTGCATCGTTTCCAGTAGCTTCTTTGATTTGCTCAAAAGCACCGTAAACGATTGAAGCAGCTGTACCACGTTTACCATCAAGCATAACGCGGTTGATAAGACGAGTAACTAATTGTGAATTGTAAAGCGGATCTGGCAATACGTCACGTTTTGGAGCTCTATTTTTACGACTCATTTCTCTTTATCCCCTTTCCTTATGCTTTTGGACGTTTAGTACCGTATTTAGAACGGCCTTGTTTACGATCGTTAACACCTGCAGTATCAAGTGCACCACGGACGATATGGTAACGTACCCCTGGAAGGTCTTTTACACGTCCACCACGAAGAAGAACCACGCTGTGCTCTTGCAAGTTGTGTCCGATACCTGGGATGTAGGCAGTAACTTCGATAAGGTTGCTCAAACGTACACGAGCGAATTTACGAAGGGCTGAGTTAGGTTTTTTAGGTGTCATTGTTCCAACACGAGTTGCAACACCACGTTTTTGTGGTGAAGAAACGTTTGTTTGAACTTTTTTATGACTGTTGTAACCAACGTTCAAAGCTGGTGATTTAGATTTTTCTACTTTTGATTTACGCGGTTTGCGAACCAATTGGTTAATTGTAGGCATCTACATTCTCCTGTGTTTTTTTATTTTTGGTGATGATACACTTGGTGACAGCTATCATCTGTGTGTACTTTTGCAACATTTGTCAGCACGTCCCTGTACACTCTTGAGAGACCAAAAGTAAAAAGTACCGTCTATTATTGTAACAAAATTTTCCCTTGGTTGTCAAGATATTTTTCTTTTTTATTGTTAATTTTAGCTCTTTTGTAGTGCTCCCTAAAAAAGAAAAAGGAGGAATCCCACCCTCCTAAAATTAATATTGTTCCATTCAATCTCATCAATTTTAGACATAATGTTCAAAAAATATTATATCATCACAACCAACCAGATTCTTTCGCAATATTAGCTGCCTCTGTTCGATTGCCTGCATGTAATTTAGAAAGAATATTGGTGACATAGTTTCGGACGGTTCCGTTGGATAGATAAAGTTTGTCTGCAATTTCTTGGTTAGATAAGCCCTGAGCAATTCCCTTTAAAACTGCGATTTCTTGTTCTGTTAATGGATTGGGATGCGTCATCACCACTTCCATCAATTCAGGCGAATACTCCTTGCGTCCCTCTAGGACGGTGTGCAAGGTTTGCATTAGCTCTGCAATGTTTCTTTCTTTTAATACATAAGCATCTACTCCAGCCTTGACCGCACGTTCAAAATACCCAGGACGCTTGAAGGTCGTCACCACAACCACCTTTGTTGCTAGATTTTCTGCTCGTATCCACTCCAAGACTTCAAGACCTGTCTTAACAGGCATTTCTACGTCAAGGATGGCGATATCTACAGACTCCTTTTCTAATAGTTGGATTGCTTCTTGCCCATTCTTGGCTTGAAAGACAGAGTCTACACCTGGTTGAAGCGTGAGCAATTGACACATAGCATCTCGCAACATACTTTGATCTTCTGCAACAAGTAGTTTCATCTTAGTTTCTCTCCTTATAAGGTAGTCGAACCTGAACTTCTGTCGGTTGTTTCCGACTAATTACCTTTACTTCTCCCGAAAATAGAAGAACACGATCTCGGACTGTATGGAGGTCATCCCTCTTTATAGAATCAAAGCCACAGCCATCATCTCTCACAATTAGAATGAGTTCCTTATCTGTCCGTTCTAATCTTACATAGGCTTTAGAAGCTTTGGCATGTTTGATGATATTGGTCACTAACTCAAGCAAAATCATGGAAGCTGTTGACTCTAATTCCTGAGTTAAGCTAGCTGTATCTAGTTGATTAGCTATTTCCACCTCAATTCCAGCAATTTCTAACATCTTTTTCACAGTCTCTAGTTCGGATGTCAAAGTTCTAGACTTAAGATTTTCCACAATGGTTCGCACTTCACGCATTGATTCTTTGCTAATTTGCTGTATTTCTCTTAATTCCTTTTCCACCTGTGGGTAAGCCTGCATTTGAAATAACTGCAAGGCTAGATCAGTTTTAACACTAAGCATAGCAAAGGTATGTCCCAAGCTATCATGCAAATCCTGACCGATACGACTACGTTCATTTTCAGCAAGCAATAGATTTATCTGGGCATTTTGCTTAGCCTGAGCTTCTTTCAAATCCTCCACAATACGAATCCGAACCAAGCCAAAAGTCATTAAATCGATAAAAGTGAGAATTCCAAGTAGATAGACTAGAAACTCAACTTCCTGAAAAATCAAAAGTTGCCCCACAACAAGGACTTGAGCAAGGAGAAAAGTTCGGACATGTAAAGAATTAAAACTACGTACGCCGAAATGATAAATTAAGAGATTGGCAAGGAAAAAGAAGAACCAGATATAATTCACAGCAACAACGGCAGTATAGCCAGCTACATAGACTAGCATGATAACCCAACAGAGCCAGGATAAACGCTGACTCTTGGTGGTTAAAACGCCTAAGTAAGCCAAGACAAACAGAATGTCAATCAACAAATGCCAACTAGGAAGCTCCCCAGTCACTACAGGAACGATGGGAAAAACCATAAAAATCAAACTGGCCCAATACATATAGTCTATGCTTTTCAGTCTTTCAAGCATTAAGCATTCTCCTTATGACCTTGAAGGTAAATGGTCAAACCAAACAAAACTGTTGAAAAAACAAGTAGATAAACTGTTGCTGATAAATTGATGCCATCCTCGTTTAAGAAGGTCTTGAGCAACTCCATCAACTGATAAGTTGGTAGGCACTTCCCGATTGCTTGCATCCAGTCTGGAAATAAAGAGATGGGCATCCAGAGTCCGCCTAAAACAGCCAAGCCTAGATAGAGAAGATTTCCCACGACAGACATCAGCTGACTAGAAGGCAAGAGTGTCAAGGTCAAGCCAAGCGCTACAAAAGCTACACTTCCTACTATCAGCAAGAGCGCAGCCCCAATCCAGCTTCCTAGAGGCATATCCACACCTCTAACCAAGTGCCCAACTGAGAAAACAACCAAGATTGAAACCAAATAATCAACCATCATACTTGTTATCTTTGATAGATAATATTCTACCATATTTACTGGAGTATGGCGCAATGTTTTCTGCCAGTTGTTGATTTTATCGGTATGTAAGACAGCTGGAAATGAAAACATGGCTGTCGACATCATGGAAAAGGCCGTCATAGAGATGAGGTAGTCACGCATAAAATTAGCTGGCCCATCTGGTGTATCCTGGTACATGCCTGAAAAGAATAAATAGAAGGCCGTCGGCATCCCTACGGATAATAGATAATAGACTAATTGTCGTTTGGTCAATAGAAATTCTATATTGTTTAGTGCGATCCATCGTTTCATCTTAGTCATCTCCCTTTTGTGTTTCTTCAAAGATTGTATCCAACAAGCTACGATTATTAACTTCAATTTCTTGAATCCTACATCCTGCTTGCACTAACAGTTGCCAGAAAGCATCCGCTTCACGTGTAACTACTTGCAGGGCATCTTGTTTTTGTGACCAGTTTTCAACCAAGTTTGACTGCTCAACGACTTCCTTGTATGCTAGAGGAAGGATAAAGTGCTTTTCAATCTCCTCACTGCGCATGGCTAGAGGTGTTGTATCGCGAATCAACTCTCCCTTATTCAAGACCAAGATTCGGTCCGCTGTATGCTCTACTTCTTCGATATAATGGGACGAATAGAGAATGGTAACTCCCTTAGCTTTTAGCTCCTGAACAATTTCCCAAAAGCGTTGACGGGTTGAAGTATCCATGGCAGCAGTTGGTTCATCTAAAAAGACAAGCTTTGGTCGCCCAATCAAGGTCAAGACAAAAGAGAAAAGACGCTTTTGTCCACCTGACAATTTTTCTGCCAATTGCTCTTTTTGTTGCTTGTCAAACTGCAATAGTTGGTCGATTTCCCGGTTGCTCAAGGGATTTGGGTAAATGCTTTGAAAGAAAGCAATCAACTCTTTTACCTTTAGTTTCTGAACGATTACATTCTCTTGAGGGAGGTAGGATCTTGTATAGCCTAACTGAGAACTCGTCACTGGCAAGCCTTGGATAGATACTTGACCGCTTGTGACCAGTTTATCTCCAAGCAAACAGTCCAAGAGTGTGGTCTTTCCAGCACCATTGGGACCAATCAAGGCGACGCATTCACCTTCTGTTACCTCAAAGGAAATATCCTTCAAAATAGCCTTGCCCTTGATGTTTTTATTTAGGCTTTCTACCTTAATCATGTTCATCATATTCTCCTTTCAGCCACTCCTTTCCCATAGGAAAGGCGATAAAAATCATAAATCCTAATCCCCAGGCACCACGGATGAATTGGTGAAGGAAGGCTTGATCAAACCAACCTGTAAACATTTCTACCAACCATACCACTAGTGATAGTCCAATAAAAAGATAGAGAAACGCTTTTTTCATTTTTCAAACTCCTTTTTCACATCTGAGACTAATTTCAAACCTTCTCGGATAAGCCAGGACATCATTCCAAATCCTGCAAATAGCTCCCAAGGAAAATGATAGAAATCTTCATCCAATCCTGAGAACATGAGATAAGTCATGACTCCTGCTGCTACTAAACTCATTGCGACAATTACTTTATGTTTCATTTTTTCTTCCTCCATTTGATACATCTAGTATAACTCTTTGAAGGTAGAATCGCTAGAAGCTTCTGTCATGAGGAAATATGACAAATGTCATAAAAGATTCTATTTAAAAGAATCAAGAAACATTACACAACAAGATACAGAGTATGAAAGAATCTATAGTACCTCCATCAAAGTGATATCAAATTTAGACTATAACGTAAACTAATACGCATTTAAAATCAAAAGATCGGAAATTTTTATCGTACAAAACATATATATTATAGGTAGCGCAAAAAAACTCTTCATTTACTTTCTTAAAAGTTTGTGAGAATTATACAATCTGTTAAATTTTAATTTATGTACCTAAACTACAGTAATCATTGAACAAATCAGGAAACAAAAAAGTATACTCAATCAAAATGAATTACTGAAATTAAAAAAGAGAGAAGCAAACTGATTCTCTCTTAATGTATATAATATCTAGTTAAAACAAAAAAGATACGCTTACGTATCTCTGTAATGAATCGGGAAGACAGGATTCGAACCTGCGACACCTTGGTC
>NZ_CAJJIB010000030.1:0-12120 GCF_905187495.1 Streptococcus mitis
ATGGACGCGACGGTAAAGACGTCTTGAACGGCAAAGTTGATCCAACTACAGAAGGTAAAGACGGCGATAAATACGTTAATACAGAAACCGGCGACGTCTTCGTTAAGAATAACGGCAACTGGGAAAAAGAAGGCAACATCAAAGGCCCTAAAGGGGACAAAGGTGCACAAGGTCTCCAAGGTCGGATGGTCAAGACGGAGCACAAGGTTTACCAGGCCGCGATGGACGTGATGGCGCAGCAGGTCGTGACGGACGAGATGGACGCGACGGTAAAGACGTCTTGAACGGCAAAGTTAACCCAGAAGCAAATCAAGGTAAAGACGGCGATAAATACGTTAATACAGAAACAGGCGACGTCTTCGTTAAGAATAACGGCAACTGGGAAAAAGAAGGCAACATCAAGGGACCTAAGGGTGACAAAGGTGAACGTGGAGAAGATGGTAAGACTCCAGAAGTAACTGTAACTCCAGGTAAAGATGGTCATAGTACCGACATTACATTCACTGTTCCAGGTAAAGATCCAGTTACAGTAAATGTTAAGGACGGAGAAAATGGTCTAAACGGTAAAACTCCAAAAGTTGATTTGCTTCGTGTCGAAGGACAAAACGGAAATCCATCTCATACAATTGTGACATTCTATACTGATGAAAACAATGATGGTAAGTACACTCCAGGAACTGATGAACTTCTAGGTTCTGAAATGATTAAAGATGGTGCTAAAGGTGCGGACGGACGTGATGGTAAATCATTACTTACTGTCAAAGATGGTAAAGAAACTAAAGTTTACCAAGAAGATCCAGCACATCCAGGTCAACCATTGAACCCTGAAAAACCTCTTGCAGTTATTAAAGATGGAGTGGACGGAGTCTCTCCAACAGTAACAGCTGTTCGTAAGGATGAAGAAGGGCATAAGGGTGTAGAAATCACTGTTGATAACCATGATGGTTCACAACCAACTACAGTCTTTGTTCATGATGGTGAAAAAGGAGCAACTGGTGAGAAAGGTGACAATGGTAAAGATGGCCGTGCACCGAAAATCAAAGTAGAAGATATTACTTCACCTTCAAGAACTAGACGTGATACAGATGCAACTGCAACTCCAACACGTAACGGTATCCGAGTGACAGTTTATGATGATGTTAATGACAACGGAGTATATGATGAAGGTGTCGATAAAGTATTAAATAGTAAAGATATTTATAACGGTATCGATGGACGTGATGGTTCAGCTCCAACTATTACTACAAAAGATAATGGAGATGGAACACACACTATCACAGTTCAAAACCCTGATGGTTCTGAATCAACAACTGTTGTTAAAGATGGTAAAGACGGTAAAACTGCCAATATCACTACAACAGAAAACCCAGATGGTAGTCACACAATCACTGTAACAAACCCAGACGGATCAACTAAGGAAACTGTTGTTAAGAATGGTAAAGACGGTAAGACTCCAAAAGTTGAAGTCACTGATAACAATGATGGAACTCATACTGTTAAAGTTACGGATGGAGACGGTAATGTAACGAACGCTATCATCAAAGATGGTAAAGATGGTAAAGCTGCAACAGCAACAACTACTGAAAACCCAGATGGAAGCCACACTGTAACAATCACTAACCCAGACGGAACTAAGAATGAGTTTGTTGTTAAGAATGGACGTGACGGTGTTGATGGACGTACTCCAACCGCATCTGTTCGTGACAATGGGGACGGAAGTCATACGATCGTTATTACAAATCCAGAAGGTGTGACAACTGAAACCACAGTTCGTGATGGTAAATCACCAAAAGTGACTATAACTGATGAACAAAATGGAACTCATAAGATCTCAGTTCTAAATGGTGATGGAACAACTACTGAAACAATCATTAAAGATGGTAAATCACCAGTAGCAACAGTTAGAGATAACCAAGATGGTACTTACACTATTCGTGTAGAAAACGGTAATGGTACTGTTTCTGAAACCACAGTGCGTGACGGTAAATCACCAACTGCTAAGGTTGTGGATAACGGAGATGGAACTCACACGATCACAGTTGTGAACTCAGACGGTACAACTACAACAACTACAGTTCGTGATGGTAAAGAACCAAAACTTGAAGTTATTGATAACAACAATGGTTCACACACTATTAAAGTGACAGGTGCTGATGGTAAAGAAACTACAACTACAATCTTTGATGGTAAATCACCAAAAGCGAACATCGTTGATAACGGAGACGGAACTCACACATTGACAATCGTTGATTCTGATGGCCGTGAATACAAATCTATTATCAAAGATGGTAAAGACGGTAAAGATGGAGTTTCACCAACTGTAACTGTTAAAAATAATAACGATGGAACTCACGTTGTTACAATAATTAATCCAGATGGAAGTAAGACAGAAATGGTGATTAAAGATGGTAAAGATGGTAAATCACCAAAAGTTTCTGTTGAAGATAATGGAGATGGAAGTCATACAATCACAATCATCAATTCTGACGGAACTGTGACAAAAACAGTTATTAAAGATGGACGTGATGGCAAAGATGGTAAGGACGGCAAAGATGGTAAATGTGGTTGCCAAGACAAACCAGTAACACCATCAAACGACAAACCAGTTCCTCCTACACGTAATGTGCCAGAAGGACCAACGTTTGCAATGCCAGAACCACCAGTTCATGAATTGCCAGAATTCAACGGTGGTGTTCCAGGAATGCCAGAAGTTCACGAATTACAAGAATTCAACGGTGGTGTGCCAGGTATGCCTGAAGTACAAGAGGTACCAGAATTAGATATTCCAACAGTACCAGCACAACCAACACCAGAAGTACCGGTTAAACCTGTGCCAGCGCAACCAACACCAAATGTACCGACACCAGAAGTGCCAGTACAACCAACTCCAGTTGTTCCAACACCAGAAGTACCGGTTAAACCAGTACCAGCGGTTCCAGAACAACCAGTAGTACCAACACCGGCTCAACCAGCAACTCCAGTAAATGCTAGCCCAGTAGTTCCAACTACAGTTAAAGAAAACCATGGGAACAAATTACCTGAAACTGGAAGCCAATCTGATTATATCTCTGTTCTTCTAGGTAGCGGTATTCTATTGAGCCTATATGTAGGTCGAAGAAAAGAAGATTAATCAGCCAAAAGCAGTCACTAATTTCTCGAAAGAAGATGATAAGTGATAGATCTCGAATGAAAGAATATTCTTAGAATGATTTTCCTATGATGGAAAAGACTGCTAAAAACCTTGAGTGGTAACGCTCAAGGTTTTTTGATTATATTTAATGTAAATTGTGATTTCTTAAAAAAGAGGCTCTTTGTCAACTGTAGTGGGTTGAAGAAAAGCTAAGCTCGAGAAAGGACAAATTTCGTCCTTTCTTTTTTGATGTTCAGAGCAATAAAAATCCGTTTTTTAAAGTTTTCAAAGTTCCGAAAACCAAAGGCATTGCGTTTGATAAGTTTGATGAGATTGTTAGTCGCTTCCAATTTGGCGTTAGAATGGGGTAACTGAAGGGCATTGACGATTTTCTCTTTGTCTTTTAGTAAGATTTTAAAGACAGTCTAAAAAAGAGGATGAACCTGCTTTAGATTGTCCTCAATGAGTCCGAAGAATTTTTCAGACTCCTTATTCTGAAAGTGAAAAAGCAAGAGTTGGTAGAGATGATAGTGGTGTTTCAAGTCTTCTGAATAGCTCCAAAGCTTGTCTAGAATCTCTTTATTAGTCAAGTGCATACGAAAAGTAGGGCGATAAAATCTCTTATCACTGAGTTTACGACTATCCTGTTGAATGAGTTTCTAGTAACGCTTGATAGCCTTGTATTCATGAGATTTTCGCTCAAACTGATTCATGATTTGGACACGAACGCGACTCATAGCACGGCTTAGATGTTGTACAATGTGAAAGCGATCAAGTACAATTTTTGCATTCGGAAAAAATTGTCTAGCCAAGTCATAGTAGGGACTAAACATATCCATAGTAATGATTTTCACTCGACATCGGACGGCTCTATCGTATCGAAGAAAGTGATTTCGGATGACAGCCTGTGTTCTACCTTCAAGAACAGTGATGATATTGAGATTGTCAAAATCTTGTGCAATGAAACTCATCTTCATCTCCCGATTGAAACAGTCACTCCCCTGACTGTTTCAACATCCCAGGACATAATCTCAGGCAGACGAGAGAAATCATGCTCAAAGTGAAAGTCATTAAGTTTGCGAATGACAGTTGAAGTTGAAATGGCCAGCTGATGGGCAATATCGGTCATAGAAGTCTTTTCAATTAGCTTTTGAGCAATTTTTTGGTTGATGATACGAGGGATTTGGTGATTTTTCTTGACGAGGGAAGTCTCAGCGACCATCATTTTTGAGCACTGATAGCACTTGAAACGACGCTTTTTAAGTAGAATTCTAGTAGGCATACCAGTCGTTTCTAGGTAAGGGATCTTAGACGGTTTTTGAAAGTCATATTTCTTCATTTGCCTTCCACAATCAGGGCAAGATGGGGCATCGTAGTCCAATTTAGCAATGATTTCTTTATGTGTGTCCCTATTGATAACATCCATAATTTGGATATTGGGGTCTTTAATATCGAGTAGTTTTGTGATAAAATGTAATTGTTCCATATGAATCTTTCTAATGAGTTGTTTGGTCGCTTTTCATTATAGATCTTATGGAGCTTTTTTTCTACAACAAAATAGGCTCCATAATATCTATAGGGGATTTACCCACTACAAATATTATAGAACCATTATTTTAAGGAGACGCGTTTGTTTCATATAAATAATATAATGTGTACTGAAAAGGTTTGCATATAGGGAAACAAAATATTATAATATATACAAGAAATAATTTGATAGTTTAAAACAAGGAGTTCTTTATGTTTTTTAATAGAAAAGGAATCAATCAAAAGAATTGGCGGATGATAAAGAAAGGGAAGCATTTTCTTTTTGGGTGCACTCTTTTTTTGGCTACAGGAGCAGTAATGATACAGAATCCATATCTTGTTCATGCTGATGAAAAGGTTACATCTCTGAATGATTCAACTAAAGCCAAAGATGAAGATCCGAATAGTGACAAGGTTCCAAACGATGTGGAAAATCATCCACAGGTAGAAAATCGTGTTAAAGAATCAGATAAGATTTCTGAACATGTTCCAGAAGATAAAATTATTGAAAAGTCTGTAGAGCATCCAGTCAAAACTGTGGATAAAACTGCTTTAAATGAATTAATTGAAAAGATTAGGAACACTGATTTACAGACTAAAACAGTTAAATCAGTTGAAAATCTTAATCTTTCTTTGTCGCGTGCGCAAGCAGTCTTGGATAAGGCAGGCGCTAGTCAGGACGAGATAGATAAAGAAGTTCAAGTTTTGTCTAATTCATTTGCTCAACTGGAAGAGAAAAATAACGATATAGAAACAAAAGAAAAGCAAGCAGATAAAGCAAACGATAGTGATGAAAAGAAAAATCTTTTAACAGAAAAGATTACCAAGGTTCAGGCTCTTGTCTCAGAAATTAACCAACTAGCAGGAGAAATCAGCTATGAATTTAGTGAATCTGAAAGCAAATCTCTTCAAGCATTTGGTGATTTGTCTGAGGAAAAATCCACTGATAGTGAAGTTGATGGTGCTCTAAATGAAGCGAAAAGCCTCCGCAACAAAGTGGCTAATAGAGTAACTCGCGCACATTCTGGGAAACGTGACCCCCGTAATGGAAAACCGATGGATGGTAAGGGGGAAAGTGGGTTTAGAGGGATTACATACACTCACAAGGAAAATAGAAGAAATGGTAATCTTATTGAAAATGGAAGCACTGCTGTTTATTATAATTCAGATGAAATTTGGAGTTTAATCGAGATAAAAGGAGAAAGAGTAGGGAATGAGAGAAAGTTTACTACGTATGTTAGAGGAAGAATAGTAGAAGATGTAACTCCATATTATATTGTTACTGTTGGTTTTACAGGCAATTCTCCAATTAAAGGATTAAAAATGCATGTTGCCTACTGGGATAAACAGGCAGGAAAGGCAAAATCACGTGAAATAGAGTATGGTAGAACTGAAATAAATAATCCTATGACTAATGCCGCTATTAGAGGTGTTGTAGGAGAAGGGGGAATCGTTCAACCTGGTAGATATGAAGTTCATATTGCATCTAATACAAGAGTAGCTCCAAATCAGTTAAAACCATATACGTTTACTTTTGTTATTAAACCGCAAAGTGAGCGTAATACAGTAAAGGATTTATCTCAAACTTATGTAGATGATGTTCGCCATTTAACAGAAACTGAAAAGACAGATTTAATTGAAAAATTTAAAACGGAACATCCTGATGTTATGACACCTTCAGGTCATAGAAGTGACTTTGACCACGCTGAAGTTTCAGCGGATGGTTCAACAATGACAATCCATTTTAAAGATGGATTTGCACCTAAAACAATTCAAACAAATGCGACAAATGATGTAGAAGCAAAACATTCAAGTTTAAAAGCTTATTTTGGGGATTCTAAAGAATTATATACAAATCCTAGAGAATTAGTTCGCTCTAAAACAGGACATGAAGTACCAACAACAGCTCAAGTAACGTATAAAACACCATTTAATTTGCAACAAGCAGGAACAAGAAATGTTGTTGTAACAACCACTTATCAGAATGGAGTAACAAAAGATGTAACAACCCCTTATACTGTTTTAGACTTTATAGGAAAACAAGATAAGAAAATAAATCAAAATCAATCTGGAGAACTAGGGGAAGCTAGAAATTACGTAACAGTTTCGGATAATTCAGCACTTCCAAGTGAATTAACGGTTCGTTGGAAAGGTGGTTCTTCTAGTGTTGATACTTCTGCAGCAGGTGTCCAACATAAAGAAATTGAAATTCTTCGTGGAAATCATGTAATGAAAACAGTGAATATTCCTGTAGAAATTGTCGATAATATTAAACCAACAATTACTGCACCAGATAATGTTACATTGACGAGATTAGAAGGACTTCCAAGTGAACTTAATATTCAAGTTAAAGATAACGATAAAGGAGTAGGGCTTAAGGATGGCAATCCTGTAACTGTAGAAAATCTTCCGGCACCATTAACGTATAATGCAGCAAAATCTAAAATTGAAATTAATGGAGTTATTCCGAACAACTTCCAACTTGGTAAATCAAGTATTCAAGTGACTGTTAAGGCAGTCGATAAAAAAGGGAATACTGCGACTAAAAATATTACTTTTAATATTCAATCGCAAACACAAAAATATACAGCAGTTGCTAATCCTAAAATACAGGAAGTAAGTTATGGGATAACGCCTGATGCAGAAATAAGTATTCAAACAAATGGTTTACCAACAGGAACAAAATATAGTTGGGCAACAAAGCCTAGTACAACAACAGGCCCTGGAGATAAAGCAGGTGTAGTAACGGTAACTTACCCAGATGGCTCAACAGATACAGTAAATGTAACTGTGAATGTTCGTAAATTAAGTGACGAACATATACCGACAGGAAGTAAAATTACTGTGAATCAAAACGATTCAGTTACGAATGATAGATTAAAAGCAGCAGTCACTGTGGATCATAATGGAACAAGTAAAGTGAAGACAGTTACTGCAGCACCTATTAGTACTGTAAATGCAGGCACACAAACAATAAAATCAACAGTAACGTATCTGGATAATACTACTGATTTAGTTGATATTCCTCTAGAAGTGAAAGACGTTATACCTCCAACAATACAAACACCGACAGAAAATCAAACGTGGGAAATTACAGCGTTAGATAAGACTCTGCCTCCTATTAAAGTAGCAGTTGATGATAATCCTGGAGGAAGTGGAATAAAAAGCATTTTTCCAATTAACTTACCAAGTTTCTTGAAATACGACAAAGCAACAAGTAGCATCGTTTTCCAAGATGGAGAACGTGAAGTTCCAAAATTATCTGGAATTAATCGTACAACAAGAAATATAACATTGCGTGTGGAAGACAATGCAGGGAACAGCAGTGAACGTACATTTAGTATTGTACATATGACTATGGCTGAAAAATATAATCCACAAGCAAATGCAACGATTCAAGAAGTGAGCCATGGCGAAACTCCTAATCCAAAAACTAGTGTCAATACAGCAGGATTACCAACTGATGCTCAATATACATGGAAATCGGCACCAGATACGAGTAGACCTGGGGATAAAACGGGAGTGGTGAAAGTTACTTATCCAGATGATTCAGTAGATGAAGTAACTGCTACGGTAAAAGTGCGTAAGTTAAGTGATGAGTATGAACCTACAGCTACGAAAATTGTTAAAAATCAAAATGATACTATCTCAGATCAAGACTTAAAATCTGCTGTAACAATTAATAAAAACGGGAATAGTAAGGTGAAAACTGTTACTTCTGTTGGTACAATTAGTACTGTTGAGGCAGGGAACAAAGAAATTACTGCAACGGTAACCTATCTTGATGATACAAGGGATACGGTAAAAATTCCTTTAGAAGTAAAAGATGTGACGGCTCCAACGATTCAAACACCAGCGAATGGTCAGAATATCGATTTAATTGCATTAGATAAGACTTTCTCTCCAATACAAGTAACATCTAATGATAACGCAGGAGGAAGTGGTGTTCAGTCAACAACGGTAACAGACTTACCAGATTTCTTAACATATGATGATGCGACTAAAACCATTAAGTTTAAAGCGGATACCCCAGAAGTTCCAAAATTACCAGTCGGGACAGATTCTCAAACACATACAGCTACAATTCGAGTGACAGATAATGCGAATAATAGTAGTACTTCACAATTAACGTTTACTGTGAAATCAATGACTACCAAATATGATGCAACAGCAAATTCAGACAAACAAACAGTAAGTTATGGGAATACGCCTGATGCAGGAACAAGTATAAATAAAACGAACTTACCAGAAGGAACAACTTACGCTTGGAAGACAACACCAGTTACGACAGATGTGCCTGGAGAAAAAGACGGTGTAGTAGAAGTAACCTATAAAGATGGTTCGAAAGATACAGTAGATGTAAAAGTTACAGTAAAAGAATTAAGTTCAGAATATGAAGTAACTGGAGCACCAATTGAAGTAAATCAAAATGATCCAATTTCTAACGACGACTTAAAAGCGAAAGTAACCGCAACTTCAAAAGATGGAAATGCGAATGGAACAGATAAGATTTCATCTGTAGAACCTAAGTCGCAAATTACTACAACTAACTATGGTGACCAAAACATTACTGCTACTGTAACTTTCAAAGATGGAACGACTAAAGAAGTGACCATTCCATTGAAAGTTAAAGACGTAACGAAACCGACTATCCAAACACCAGCAGAAAATACAAACTGGGAAATGACCGCATTAGATAAAGCTTTAGCAAATATGGAGGTGAGAGCGGAAGATAATGCGAACGGAAGTGGAATTAAAAACGTTACTGTGACAGGCTTGCCTGATTACCTAGAGTATGATAGTACAACTAACACTATTAAATTCAAATCAGGAAAACAAGCTGTAGAAAAGCTACCTGAAAATACACCAAGCCAAGAATTTACTTTAAATATTCGAGCAGAAGATAAAGTAGGAAATGTTAGTGAAAGAACAGCAAAAATTACAGTATCTTCAATGAGTTCGAAAAAGGATCCTACACCAATTCCACAAAATACAAGTTATGGACAAGTACTTGATCCTAATGCGAGTGTAGATAAAGCAGGATTGCCAGACGGAACAAAAGTGACGTGGAAAACACCACCAGTAGTAAATACACCAGGAACTACTACAGGAGTAGCTGAAGTAACTTATCCAGATGGAAGTAAAGATACAGTTGAAGTGACGGTAAATGTAAGTAAATTAAGTGATGAGTACGATGTTTCAGCTACTGAAATTGAAGTAAACCAAAACACTCCAGTAACAAATGATGATTTAAAAACAAAAGTAACCGCAACTTCAAAAGTAGGAAGTGGGAATGGGACAGATAAGATTTCAACAGTAACAGCACCTGAAATCAGTACAGCTAATTATGGCGAACGAAACATTACTGCCACAGTAACTTTCAAAGATGGAACAACCAAAGAAGTAACGATTCCGTTGAAAGTTAAAGACGTAACGAAGCCAACTATCCAATCACCAACGAATGGACAAAACTGGGACTTAATCGCAGTAGAAGGATCAAATCCAGAAATCTCTGTAACAAGCGAAGACAATACAGGAGGAAGTGGTGTAAAGACAACGACTGTTACAGGACTACCAGATTTCTTAGAATATAATAAGTCAACTAAGACGATTCAATTCAAAGCTGGAGTAACATCAGTACCAAGTTTACCGGAAGGAACCAATGAACAACCTCATAATGTAACTATCACAGTTGTAGATAACGCAGGAAATGAAACAACAACAAATGTAGCAATTACTGTGAAATCAATGACTACAAAATACGAATCAACTCCAAATTCAGACAAACAAACAGTAAGTTACGGAGTAACTCCAGATGCAGGAACAAGTGTGAATACTTCAGGGTTACCAGAAGGAACAACATATACATGGAAAACAACTCCAGTAACGACAACGCCTGGAGAAAAAGACGGAGTAGTAGAAGTAACATATAAAGACGGTTCAAAAGATACAGTAGATGTAAAAGTTACAGTAAAAGAATTAAGCTCAGAATACGATGTGAGCGGGACTCAAATTGAAGTAAATCAAAACGATCGAGTATCAAATGATGACCTAAAAGCAAAAGTAACGGCGATATCAAAAGAAGGAAATATTAACGGAACTGATAAAATCTCTACAGTAACAGCTTCTCCGATAGATACATCTGCATATGGTGACCAAACTATAAATGCGACAGTAACATTCAAAGATGGAACAACTAAAGAAGTAACAATTCCATTAAAAGTAAAAGACGTGACTCCACCAACTATTACAGCTCCAGAAGAAAATAAAAACTGGGAAATGACTGCATTAGATAAAATTTTACCAAATATGGAAGTAAGTGCAGAAGATAATGCGAACGGAAGTGGCATAAAAACAGTAAGTGTAGAAGGACTTCCCGATTACTTAGAATATGATAGTACAACTAACTCAATTAAATTTAAAGCTGGAAAACAAGAAGTAGAAAAACTACCAGAAAATACACCAAGTAAAGAATTTAATTTGAATATTCGTGTAGAAGATAAAGCAGGGAATGTTAGTGAAAGAACTGCGAAAATTACAGTATCTTCGATGAGTGCGAAGACTAATCCTCAGCCAATAGATCAAATGGTAAACTACGGACAAGTACCAAATCCAGAAGATAGCGTAAATAAACAAGGATTACCAGATGGAACAACGGTGACATGGAAAACACCACCAGTAGTTAATACACCAGGTTCAACAACAGGAGAAGTGGAAATCACATATCCAGATGGATCAAAAGATGTAGTTACAGTAAATGTAACTGTAAGAAAAGTAAGTGAAGAATATACAGCGACTGGAACACAAATCGAAGTAAATCAAAATGCAAAAGTAACATCTGATATGTTAAAAGGAGTAGTTAATGCGATTAATGCACAAGGTGACAATGGTAATGCGAAAATCGCAAAAGTGGAATCAAAAACACCAATTAGCACAACAACATATGGAGATCAAACAATTCAAGCAAAAGTAACATATATTGATGGTTCAGAACAAGATGTTACGATTCCGTTAAAAGTAAAAGACGTGACAGATCCGACAATTTTAACTCCAGAAGAAAATAAAAACTGGGAAATGACAGCATTAGATAAAACGTTACCTGTGATGAAGATTAAAGCAGAAGATAATGCAAGTGGAAGTGGAATTGCTACGATTGAAGTAAGAAATATGCCTTCATTCTTAACTTTTGATGAATCTACCGGAATAATTACTTTCAAGGAAGGTGTACGAGAAGTACCGAGAATTGATTCTGACAATGTAATGTATGGTGTAACGATAGTAGCTAGAGATAAAGCAGGAAACTCTACATCGAAATTAGTGAATATAACAGTTTCATCAATGCGTGGAAAATACACACCAACCGCAATAGCGCAAGAAGTGGACAATGGTCACGTGCCAGATCCAGAAACAAGTGTAAACAAAACAGGCTTACCAGATGGAACAACAGTCACATGGAAGACAAG
>NZ_CAJJIB010000031.1:0-102 GCF_905187495.1 Streptococcus mitis
ATGGACGCGACGGTAAAGACGTCTTGAACGGCAAAGTTAACCCAGAAGCAAATCAAGGTAAAGACGGCGATAAATACGTTAATACAGAAACAGGCGACGTCT
>NZ_CAJJIB010000032.1:0-130 GCF_905187495.1 Streptococcus mitis
AAGGCAACATCAAAGGCCCTAAAGGGGACAAAGGTGCAGAAGGTGCACAAGGACCTAAAGGTGCGGATGGAGCTCAAGGTTTACCAGGCCGTGATGGACGTGATGGCGCAGCAGGTCGTGACGGACGAGA
>NZ_CAJJIB010000033.1:0-12496 GCF_905187495.1 Streptococcus mitis
AGCTGACGTGGTTTGAATTTGATTTTCGAAGAGTATAAAAATACTAGTCAGGGTTCTAGCTTTGCCCCATAGGACAAAGCGTCTACTGACAAATGCTTTAGCTTTTAGTCAGTAGTGAGACGTGAAGCATAAGCATTTTTATTTGTCATTTTTATATTCCTTTTCTTTAATGGAGGATCTATTGTCTATTTATAAAAACTGGTCTTTTCTTCCAAACTTCTACGATAGTCTTCTTCATAGTCGTAGAGAGGCGTTGGGTAATCACCATCAAAATAAGCGACACAGAGACCACCATTTGGCGCATCCGTTTCAATACCAATTGAATCAATCAACCCCTCAATAGAAAGATAGGTCAGACTGTCCGCACCAATGATTTGGCGAGTTTCTTCGACCGTATGATTAGCCGCAATCAGCTCCTGACGGGTCTGGATATCAATCCCGTAGAAACATGGATAAGCTAGCGCTGGACTGCCAATAGCAACGTGAACTTCAGTCGCACCCGCTTCTTTCAAGAGTTGAACGATCCGACGAGAGGTTGTTCCACGTACAATAGAATCATCAATCATAACTACACGCTTGCCTTTTACAACACCAGAAACAGCAGATAGTTTCATCCGCACCCCTTGCTCCCGCAATTCTTGAGTCGGTTGAATAAAGGTCCGTTGGGTGTATTGGTTCTTAATAAGACCCATTTCATTTGGCAAACCAGATTCTTCCGCAAATCCCATAGCTGCGCTGAGGGAGGAATTGGGTACACCAACTACAATATCCGCCTCATGCTTGAATTCTCGCGCCAATTGGGCACCCATACGTTTACGTGCCGTATGGACATTGACACCATGAATGTTAGAATCAGGGCGAGCAAAATAGATATACTCCATAGAACAGATTGCTAACTGGGTATCATCTGTATAGCTGTCATACTGGATGCCCTTGTCATCAATGATCACAATCTCACCTGGCTTCAAATCACGAATCCATTCAGCACCAATAACCTCAAAAGCACAGGTTTCAGAGGAAACAACCACCGCTCCGTTGGCCATTTTCCCGATAGAAAGCGGACGGAAACCATTTGGGTCAAGAGCAGCAATTAACTTATCCTCAAATAGCAAGATATAGGCAAAACCACCTTTGACAAGGCTGAGCGCTTCCTTGATTTTTCCCATCAGGCTAGGATTATGACTGCGACGAATGAGGTGAGCCAAGATTTCCGAGTCCGAAGTCGCGCTGAAAATCGCGCCTCTTTGTTCCAATTCTTTCTTGAGAGAGGCAGCATTGGTCAAGTTTCCATTATGAGCCAAGCCAAACTGCATATCATGAAAACGGAAGAGGAAGGGCTGGATGTTATCTACAGAAGCTTCGCCAGCAGTCGCATAACGCACATGCCCAATCGCACCAGTTCCTGTCAATTTATCTAAGTTAGCAGGATTTCTGAAGACTTCTGATAGAAGACCCATATCGCGATGCCGCTTCAATTGCCCCTGATCATTGGAGAGGATTCCTGCCCCCTCCTGACCACGGTGTTGAAGACTGTGGAGACCAAAATAGGTCAACTTAGCAGCATCTGGATGACCCCAGATACCGAAAACACCACATTCTTCATTAAGAGATTTTACTTCGTATGTCATTTTATATACCTTTTATTTCCCTGTGAAATAACTCACCGCTGACGCGAATAGGTGCTGGTCTTTATTTCCTGGGATATTTTGGAAAAGACCTTCCTCATAACGTTCTGAGTGGCCCATCTTACCGATGATTTGGCCGTTCTTGCTGGTAATTCCTTCGATGGCATGGACAGAACCATTCGGATTGTACTTAGAATCCATACTTGGTTTTCCATCAAAGTCAACATATTGGCTGAAAATTTGTCCATTGTCACGGAGCTCAGCGAATTCCTCAGCCGTCACGACAAATTTCCCTTCACCGTGCGAAACAGGAATGGCATGAATCTCACCAACTTCCACTCCAGCAAGCCATGGTGAGTTGGTATTGGCAATCCGAGTTTCTACCATCTTGGCCACGTGTTGGTTGGCATCATTGTAGAAGAGGGTTGGACTAGTACTGCTGGCATCTTCGAAGTTCCCGTATGGAAGAAGACCTGATTTGACCAAGGCTTGGAATCCATTACAGATACCGATAACCAAGCCCCCACGAGCGATAAAGCTATCAATGCCCACACGCACTTTTTCATTGAGCAGGATATTGACAATAAACTTAGCTGAACCATCTGGTTCGTCCGCAGCTGAGAAGCCACCTGCAAAGAAGAGGATGTTAGCCTTTCCGATATTGTCAACCATGGTTTCAACCGACTTAACAATTGCTTCTTCATTCAAGGTCACAAATGGTACCAAGTTAACCTCTGCACCTTCTTTTTCAAAGGCCTTGGCTGAGTCATATTCTGAGTTAGTTCCTGGGAAGACTGGGATGTAAACCACCGGTTTTTCAACCTTTTCTTTAGCTTTGATGATTGCGTCGGAAACGACAGCTGGAACTTCTTCCAGTTCTTTCGCTTGAGCAAATTCTGTTGGGTAAACTTCTTCCAGTTTTCCTTGGAAGGCACTGTCAAGCTTGTGTCCATCTAGCTTCACACCGTTGACAGTTAGTGTAAAGTCTGCTTTTGTTTGTCCAATCTTCTCTACTCCAGCAATTTCTTCAGGAGATGTGAAGACAAATCCACCTAATTGAGCCGTTAAAGAACTTTCAAGTTCAGACAGGATTACCTCTGCACCAATATGGTTTCCAAAGGTAGCAAGAGCCAAGCTTTCAACGACACCACCGTATTTAACAGCTGATGCAGATGTTACTTTGTAAGCCTTTTGAAGGGCTTCAAATTGAGCGAAGTTAGACTTGATAAGATCGAAGTCAATCTCTTGAGCCAATGCTTGACCTGGAATGTAATAAATATTTTCCCCAACAGCTTTAAATTCTGGAGAGAGCACATTACGGCTATCCGCTGTCGTCACCCCAAAAGCGACCAAGGTTGGCGGAACGGTCAATTCTTCAAAGGTACCAGACATAGAGTCCTTCCCACCGATAGATGGCAAACCAAGCTGAATTTGTGCTTCGATAGAACCTAGAAGAGCAGCTACTGGCTGACCAAAACGCTCTGCTTGTTTATCCATGCGCTCGAAGTACTCTTGGTAAGAGAAGCGAGCCTTAGACCAGTTGGCACCAGCAGCAACCAAACGAGCAGTTGCTTCGATTACCGCATAGGCAGCACCGTGGTATGGAGACCATTCTGCAATATAAGGGTTGAAACCTTGAGCAATGACTGACGCAGTATGAGTCACACCGTGTTGTACTGGCAATTTCTGCACAGATGCCTCAGTTGGTGTGAGTTGGTAACGACCACCAAGTGGGTGATTAACCGTTGAGCGTCCAACAGAGCAGTCAAAGATAGTCTGTAATCCTTTTTGACTCGCATGATTGAGGTCAGATAGAACCGTAAGGGTATCTGCTTCAAGTGTGTCAGCAGATGTTTGACGTTCTTCTGGGAGTGTGACATCCTTGTCCACAACTTTGGCATCGACGACCACGCGCACACCATTGGTATCAAGGAAACGACGCTCCAAGTCGACAATGGTTTCACCATTCCAGTGCATGACTAGATTTGGTTTTTCAGTCACTGTCGCAACCACAACAGCAGCAATATTTTCTTTGTTACATTCAGCAACGAAGGCATCTACATCCTCAGGACGAACCACGACTGCCATCCGTTCTTGAGATTCAGAGATGGCAATTTCGGTACCATTCAAGCC
Source organism: Streptococcus mitis (assembly GCF_905187495.1). Taxonomy (GTDB): domain Bacteria; phylum Bacillota; class Bacilli; order Lactobacillales; family Streptococcaceae; genus Streptococcus; species Streptococcus mitis_CU. The sequence goes on from NZ_CAJJIB010000033.1 coordinate 3,759, forward strand.
CTGGTATTTAAGAGGCACCTTGTTGAGGTCAATTTCAAGACCGTCTGCCAATTCACCGATGGCTACACAGACACCACCAGCACCAAAGTCGTTGGATTTCTTGATGAGACGAGTCACATCGCCATTACGGAAGAGGCGCTGAATCTTACGTTCTTCGATAGCATTCCCTTTTTGAACCTCAGCACCAGCAGTCTCTACTGACTCAACTGTTTGAACTTTAGAAGAGCCTGTCGCACCACCGACACCATCACGTCCAGTCTTACCTCCAAGGAGAATAATGACATCACCCGCTTCCGGTTTTTCACGAACAACATTACCCTTAGGAGCCGCTCCGACAACAGCACCAAGCTCCATGCGTTTAGCTACAAAGCCTGGGTGGAAATACTCACGAACGTAGGTCGTCGCAAGCCCAATTTGGTTACCGTATGAAGAATAACCATGAGCCGCTGTTTTAGAAATGACCTGTTGTGGCAGCTTACCAGCACGCGTTCCCGAAATCGGTGCGGTAATATCACCCGCACCTGAGATACGCATAGCTTGGTAGACATATGAGCGACCTGACAATGGATCACGAATGGCTCCACCGATACAGGTAGCAGCCCCACCAAATGGCTCAATTTCCGTTGGGTGGTTGTGAGTTTCATTCTTGAACATTAGGAGCCATGGCTCTTTCACACCATCAACATCCACTTCGATTTCTACTGAGCATGCATTAATTTCGTCAGACACTTCCATATCATCCAAACGTCCATTGGCACGCTCATAACGACCGAAAATAGTCGCCATATCCATCAAGGTTTGAGGTTTTTCAGAACGCCCCAACTCCTCGCGCATGGCAATATACTTGTCGTAGGTTGCCTGTAATTGTTTTTGGAATTTAGAAGCTGAAAAGTCGATGTGTTTCAACTCAGTCTCAAACGTCGTGTGACGGCAGTGATCAGACCAGTAAGTGTCCAAAACCTTGAGTTCTGTTTCCGTCGGCACGCGCCCGATTGACTTGAAGTAGTCTTGGATAAAGAGCAAATCATCCACTTCCATAGCCATCCCTTGCTCGGCCTTGTAGCGGGCAAAGTCTTCTGCCCTATAACTTTCAAAGAAAGTCAATTTTGGAATGGTCTTATCTGACTCTGAAAATTCCTGCTTGGCAATCCCTGTCGTGATGTCTTTGAAACGAGAATCAACTGGATTGAGCAGGTAGTTCTTGACCGCTTCCAACTCAGTCGCATCAATATCTTTATTGACTAAGTACAGTTGGGCTGTGTTGACTGTCACGTCACTCGAACTTCCTAGTAAAAGCAAGGCTTCCTGTGAAGATGCTGCACGCTGGTCAAATTGCCCTGGTAGGCTTTCAATGGCAAAGAAAGCATAGTTGGCAAGATCCGCTTGCACAGCCGCTTCGTCCAAGACATGGTCTGTCACCTGCTCAGAGAAGATGTGTTTCTCTGCAGGCGCAAACAAGTCCTCTGCCAAGTTAAAGACATCATACACTTGCACAATACGAATACTTTTCAAGCTTGAAAGTCCCAAGTTATGCTGGAGTTCTCTAACCAAACTCTCTGACTTGACCTGAAAATCAGCCTTTTTCTCAACAAAAATACGTTTATCCATCAATCCTTATTCCTTTATTTCAGCTCTTGCAATGTTCCCAACGACCTTGAGGTTGTTACTTCAATTCCTGCAACTTTTCCCAAACAATCTCGTAAACGTCTGTTAGTTCTCCCAATCCTCTACGGAGTGAAAAGGTCTGGGGACCTTTTCAGCCTGAGTCATTTTAGTTGAGAGACGAAGGTTTTCCGTTGCAAATAGATTATTTCAAACCTTGCAGCTTCTCCCAAACAACTTCATAAACATCGGTTAGTTCTCCCAATCCCCTACGGAAAACATCCTTATCCATGTGGTTGCCATCCGCATCCCACAAACGGCAGTTATCTGGTGAAAATTCATCTGCCAAGATAATCTTGCCATCCTTGTCAAAACCGAACTCTAGCTTAAAGTCAATCAACTTGAGGCCAATCTCAGCAAACCAGACTTTCAAAAGTTCATTGATACGACGGGTTTCTTCCTTCAAGTAGGCAATCTGCTGGTCATCCGCAATCTGTAGGAATTTCACATGCTCATCATTGATGAAGGGATCATCCAAATCATCATTTTTATAGTAAAATTCGACAATCGGAGTCTCCAAGGCGATTCCCTCATCCACACCAAAACGTTTTGAAAAGGAACCAGCTGTATAGTTGCGAAGCACGACCTCCAGAGGAATGATTTCCACCTTTTTATTGAGTTGTTCCGTATCTGAAAGTTTCTCCACAAAGTGAGTCGCCACACCAGCCGCATTTAATTTCTCAAAAATAAAAGATGAAATCTGATTATTCAACACTCCCTTGCCCGCAATCTGCTCCTTCTTGACACCATTGAAAGCAGTCGCCTGGTCCTTGTAAGTTGAAATAATAAGATTTTCATCCTCAGTTGTATAGATATCTTTAGCTTTTCCCGAATAGATTAATTGTTTTGACATTTTAAAGTTCGCCTTTCGTATTACTTGAGCACATTCTACCATAAAAAACCTAAAATTACAAGAATTTAACCGAATAAATAACGTAGTAATCTCAAGAATTATAAAGAAAAAACCGCAAGAAAAAGATTTCTCACAGTTTTAAAATCATTTAACTCTAAAAACACGAACATTACTCTTTGTTCAAAAAATGATCCAAATAATAACGCAGGTAACTTTTCTTACCTGTAATCATCTGCAGACGACCTTCCACACCATATCGAAGTTTTTCAGCTTGCTCAGAAGTTAGATTAGTCTCTGCCTCGATTTTAAAGAAATTCCCTTTTTCAGTCTTGGTAGCTGTCGCATCAATGCTTGTAATAGTAGAATCTAGGAAAAGTTGATTCTTGGCATCATGAGTCGTCGTATAGCGAACAGAATCACCAACCTTGATTCTTGCTACATCTTTTGAACTTAGATAAGCTGTGAGTTTGGCTGTCTCTTCTTTTTCCAAAGACGGATAGAGTTGGGCTAGTAAGGCACCTTCTGCTACCATGGTAGAATCACTGGTCTCAGGATTAAGGTGAAGCACCCCATCCTCACTCGCCGTAATTTTCCCCTTGTCTAAAAGGTTTCCCTGAACCTTCTTACCTGACTCTGTCTCCAAGATTTTCTGGTCTAGAAGGGTCAATTCCTGACCGACCCTAGCCAAATGTTGGGATTTAAGGGACTCTAATTGACTGCTTAAGCCTGACGCATAGGCTTGCTGGGTACCTGAACCTGCATACTGAACACGGTAAGTAGCAAGACTGGATTCTAACTGAGAAAGATGCGCTTCCACCTGCGAAATTGTCTGAGCCTTAGCTTGCGAATTTTCCTCGCCCTGAGACTTGTAGGACTGGTAGAGAGAGTAGGCTAGATTCTGACTGGCCAAGGAAGCACCTGTTTCAATAGCTGACTTAGCTGTCTGGTAATCGCGAATTTTAGCCTCTGTTTGGCTGATGAGATTGCCGATTTCGGCTTGGGTTTGGCTAGCTGCTGCATTCTGGGACGCGATGGTCTCATTTTGTTGCGATGTACTAGCCCTAAGACTGTCTGCTTGACCGAGGTAGTCGCGAAAAGTGGCTTGGTAGCCAAACTTATCCTCCTCTGGAAAGTAATCCGTCCCTTCTTGCAGGCTCTTTTGCAAATACTCCAATTGCTTTTTTTGATCCTTGAGCATGTCCAGCTGACTAGCATAGGTCTCTACTTGAACACCTTCTGCTCCTTCCTGATATTGAACCAACAGTTCTCCCTTCTTAACCAGCTTATTTTCTTCCAAATGATTGACAAGAATACGATTGTTGCTAGTTGACTGGATATTTGCAAGGATACGACTAGGCTCGACAGTAGCTCTAGTTGATAAACTTATCTCCTTCTCTGCAAATGTTGCAAAGCCAAGCAAAAACACAAGCAGAAGGGACATGGGTACAATCACCCGACTGGAAAAATTATGGTAACGACGATTATAAAACTCCGCACTTTCTAAAAATTCTGGTTTCATCCTCTCCTCTTTCTAGCTATTCACCAAATGGGCGTAAAATCCACCCCGTGCAAGCAAATCAGCATGATTTCCTTCTTCAACAATCTTGCCCTGATCCAAGACAACAACCTTCTCTGTCCGCTCAGCAATGGTCAAGCGGTGGGCGATGAAAATCAAGGTCTTGTCTAAAGCCATGAGATTATCGACAATTCGCTTCTCTGTCAAGATATCCAGACTGCTGGTCGCCTCATCCAAAATCAAGACCGGTGCATCTGTCAAGAGAGCACGCGCCAGAGCGATTCTCTGACGTTGACCACCTGAAATTCCTGCTCCATCCGAAGTCAATTCTGTCTGGTAATTCAGTGGCATGCGCTCGATATCCTCCCGAATCTCTGCCAATTCGACCGCCCGTAAGATATCCTCTTGAGTCGTCCCTTCCTTGGCTCCAAGGAGAAGATTCTCCAAAATCGTTCCGTTAAAGACATAGGGCTGTTGAGGCAGATAGTTGATATACTGGCGCAGAGCCTTTTTATCAATCTGATTGAGATTGACACCACCTAGACTAATCTCTCCCTGACTTGGATCGTAAAAATTAACCATCATCTTGGCCAAGGTCGTCTTACCTGACCCTGAAATTCCCACAAAAGCCACCTTAGAGCCTTGGGGAATAGTCAAATTGATATCCGACAAGACGTCTCGACCATAGCCATACTTGTAGGAAACCTGCTTGAAGGTCAGCTCTCCCTTCATCAAGCTCAGATCCTCAACTGTTTTCTTCTCCTCAAACTCAGAAGCTACCAGATAAACCTCATTCAGACGGTTATTGGCAACCTGCGCTGTCTGAAGCTTGGTTTGCAGATTGATGATATTTTCCAAAGGATTGGTAAAGTAAACAAGCAAGGTATTATAGGTAATCAACTGTCCCAAACTCATCTTGCCATCCATGACCAGAACAGCCCCCATCCAGAGAATGCCGACATTGAGCAAGAGATGGGCAACTTTTTTCAGAGCCTTTTGCTGACTCTCTGCTCGACTATAGGTAAAGGATTTTTTCAGATAATCCACAAATTCCTTGTCAATCTTTTGATAACGCTGACTTTCACTGGTCAAGGACTTAATAGTCTCAATACCATTGATGTCCTCGATGATAGAAGAAGACAGAACCGCATTGGCTTCCATGGTGTCTCGATTCATCTTTTCAAATGGCTTCATAAAGGCAAAGATAATCACTGTGTAGATAGGAAGTGCCAATAAAGTCATGAAAAAGAGATTGGTATTTTGTGAAAATAAAACAAGAGAAATAATGACAACCGTTGACACATCTAGGAAAATCGAAAGAATGGTCGAAGCCAGCGCATCGATGATACTGTTAGCATCTGTAAAACGAGACACGATTTCCCCTGTCCTGCGTGTCGCGAAAAAGGACATAGGCAGGTGAAAAACATGCTTGATATAGGACAAAATCACATCAATCGATAAGCGTTGCCCCAAAACAAGTAAGAGATACTCCTGAGCGTAAGACAAGATCTGCTGGAGGATATAAACAATCACCAGCCCAATAGAAATAATCCCCAGAGTCGAACGCATCCGATCTGGCACATAGGTATCAATGATAGACTGCAGATAATAAGAACCCACAATGTTAATCAAGGTTACCAAGAGTGTTGCCAAAACGATATTGGCAATCAAGCCACGCTGCTTCACTAATATAGGGATAAAAGAGAGCAGACCATTCTTTTGATCCTTATGAGGCTTGTAGTCTGGACTAGGTGCCATAAAAAGCGTCACTCCTGTCCATTCTTCCGCAAAACGCTCACGTGGCAGTTTGGTCAATTTCACCCCAGGATCTGGATCGGCAATATGAATGTTGTCCCTGTCCTGCCCAGTCACCACATAGTAGTGGAGCAATTTCCCTTCCTTAAGCACATGAGCAACAAAAGGAAAGGTCAAATCTGGCAAGTCAAAGAGCGTCATATCTGCCTTGATAGCCCGCGTCTCAAAGCCAATCTCCTCTGCCACCTTGACCAAGCCCAAAGCCGTTGTCCCATCCATGGTTGTCTTGGCCAATTCTCGTAAGTGAGCCAAAGAATAGTAACTACCATAGTAGCCAAAAATCATGGCTAATGAAGCTACACCGCAATCCATCTGATCTACCTGCGGACGATAGTGACGTTTCCCAAATTTCATATTCATCTCCTTTTCCTAAACTCATCTGATAACAACTATCTTACCCCAATCCTCAAACAAAAACTGGACTTCCTCCCCAAATGCGCCTATCCCCCTCCCAACTGCACTTTTTAGATAAAAAAATAGGCAGAACAAGCGCCCTACCTACTAAAAATATGATATGAAAGGAAATTGATTTTTTACTGACACCCTAGGCAAGCTTGGAACAAATAAATCATTGATAGTAACATTTGTGACATCCTATTCATTACTTCAATTTCTAATGTCCCTGCTATTTCTGAGCCACCTCTGGTATGATCTGTTCATAGTCAGAATAGATAACACCGTTCTAAATTACGATTCATAGTTACTCCTTTTTTGATTCGTTACTATAAGACACCTATTCCCTATAGAGCGTCTACTACCTCAAATTTATCCATTCTTTTTTTCTTTACTTCTGTATAAAAGAATGAAGACCATCATAAATAATGCAATCGTTGGTATATTGAAACTATCAAACCAAGTAGGTAAAGATACTTTATTCATATCAGCCACTAATCTGATGATTATATAAGACATTGAACTAAGTAATACCATGATTTCAGGCAAAATTTTCAATACTGATTTAACGAATTTTTTTAAAAACATAGAAATTCCTCTCTGACTACAATCAGATTATGGTCTATTCGCATAATACCCCAAAGCTGCTCCTCCAGCAGGAAGTAATAATCCTTCGATAACAATCAATAAACCTACTTCAACTTATTTACTTTGCTCTACGATTTCAAATTGATTCAAATTTTGCATGTTATACCCCTCTTTAAATAATACTAGCTAAGCCAATAGTGAGTCCCACTAATAAACCTACCATCCCTGAAGCTGATATAATAATAGCCGCAAATTCGTTTGAAAAATTCATTGATTTCTTCACAGTGTTTTATCTTATCTGAAGTAACCCCATGCAGCTAGCCCTACAGCGGATAAACCACCGACAACATACCCTGCAACCTTGATTCCTACTGGAACTGCTACTACCGCTGCAGGAAGTACTCCTCCATCAACTGTTGCTAGTTCTTTTTCTGTCATTGCTGTAAACTGATGATCATTTACTAAAATATTCATTTTAAGTTCTCCTTGTTCTTATTCACTTTTGATTTAAATATTTCTTTTTTATTAATATAGTATGTCAATGCTACTAACAAAATACAGCTCTCCAACGATACCTTTTCTAAATTAAATAGAGAATAAATTAATAATATGCTGTAAGCTGTTAAAGCAGATCCTACATATATTTTTTTTAATATTCTATTCATAAAACTTACCCAAAGTTTTATTTTAGATTTTTTCCAACTTGATAAAGACCTGCTCCCAGTATAATAGCCCCTCCTGTTACAGAAAAACCTTTAAACGCCGCTACTCCAAACGCAACTACTAGTGGTGCAATTCCCCCATCTACATTCATCAACTCTTCTTCTGTAAGAGCTACAAAGTTCTGTTCCATTTTGTCAAAATTTGTCATCTTTTTTCTCCTTTATTTCTATTTTTTAGTTTACGATTTCTGGCTCTTAAACCATTTTAAAAACCAGAATAGATAAATTACTGAATTCCTTTTCGTCTCACTTATCTATTTGAGAAGTGATTTAAAATGAACAGGTAGATTTCATTTATTTTAAATACCATTTGATAAACCATGGCAATAAGATTGGTAAATACATCGCGTAGTCTCCTTCCTTTTCCTCTTACTTATCTATTCGAAAAAAATTTCGAAAATGTACAACTAAATTAAATTTATTTGAAAAATAATTTAATGTACCATGAATAGAAAATTGGTAGATACATGAAGCAAACTCCTTTCCTTTTTCCTCTTACCTATCTATTCGAAAAAGAAGTCAAAAAAATAAGAATATCAGAAAATTTTCCGACATTCTTATTGATAAACTCATCCAAGTCTAACAGATATTAGACATTGAGATGTTTTTTAAGGGTTCTTCTGGCTGTTCGTGATACGGGGAAATGCAAGCCTTCTAACAAGGTCACTTCTGTGGCAGTCATCTCTTCAATTGCCTGTAAACTGACTAAAGTATTGCGATTGGCATAGACAAAGTAATCTTTTTCAGCCTTGGCAGCGATATCCTTGAGACTGCCATAAATGGTCTTGATAGAGTGATTGGCATAATAGACCTTGATACGGTGGGATTCCACTGAGGTTTCAAAGGCTAAAATCTCATGGTAGGGCAGAGTAAAGCCCCGTCTTCCCTCAAAACTATAGGTGAAGAGACGCATATTTTCCCTCTTGTCCACTGCCAGTACATAGTCCAGACAGCGCTCCAACTGATGACGGTAATCTTCCTCTGGCTGATCCTTGGAAATAAAATCTAAGGCAGACAAGTGATAGCGAAAAGCTAGAGGCAAGGCCTCCGAGTGAGTGGACACAAAGACAATGCTTGTAAAGGGATCTCGCTCCCGAACCTGTTGAGCAACCTGAAAGCCCCGTTCACGCTCTCCATCAATCTCTAAATCTAATAAATAGAGCTGATAATGGTCAAAATACTGAGAATA